>NZ_JBWKYW010000009.1:0-137399 GCF_059423965.1 Variovorax sp. GW458-11-26-14-LB1 | reverse complement strand
GCGGGGGGGAGGAGGGCGATGGGGTCATGTTGCAGCGCAGTGTCCGCCGCTGCAAAGGTTTTGAAAATCAGAAAATAATGAGCGGATCGTCCTGAAATTCAGGATGATTGAAAAGCCTCATGCAAGGACCCGCGATGACCCAGGTGATGTTCGATCTCGACGTGCTGCGCACCTTCTCCACCGGCATGGCGCTCGGCAGTTACGCGCGCGCGGCCGACAAGCTGGGCCGCTCGACCTCGGCCGTGAGCGCGCAGCTCAAGAAGCTGGAGTCGCAGGCCGGCACCGTGCTGTTCCGCAAGGAGGGCCGCGGCCTGGCGCTCACCGATGCCGGCGAGACGCTGCTGGCCTACGCGCACCGCATGCTCGAGCTCAACGACGAGGCCAGCGCCGCCCTGCGTGGCGCCGACCTGCAGGGCTGGGTGCGGCTGGGCCTGCAGGAAGACTTCGGCGAGACGCTGCTGCCGGCCGTGCTCGGCCGCTTCGCGCGCGCCCATCCCAAGGTGCGCATCGAGGCCTGCGTGGCGCGCAGCGGCGAGCTGCGCGAGCGGCTCGAGCTGGGCCAGCTCGACCTGGCGCTGGCATGGGACGCGGGCGACCAGCCGCTGTCGCCGCATGCCGAGCGCGTGGCGCGGATGCCGCTGCTGTGGATCGGCCCCATGGCGCCCGAGCGCGTCGATGCGCCCTGGTGGACCGAGCGCGAGCACCGCGCGGGCGTTCGCGCCGTGAAGAGCAAGGAGCCGCTGCCGCTCATCATGCTCGACGCCCCGTGCCCGCTGCGCGAGATCGTCATCACCGCGCTCGACCGCGCCGGCCTGCCGTGGCGCCGCGCCTTCGGCAGCGCCAGCCTGGCGGCGCTGTGGGCCGCGACCTCGGCCGGCCTGGGCCTGACCGTGCGCACGCCGTTCGGCTTGCCTGCGCATGTGCGCGCGCTCGACCGCGCGGTGCTCTCGCTGCCCGCGCTGCCGCAGATCTCGCTCGTGCTGTACCGCGCGCAGGCCCGTGCCGAGGCCCCGGCGAGCCGGCTGGCCACGCTGCTGCTGGAGGCCGTGCGCCAGCATCTGCAGCTCGAGACCGTGCAACCCCGCTGAGCGCAGGCCCTTGCGCGGGCCGCCGCCGCGATGCGTGAGAATCCGCCGCTGGAGACAAGTACAAGAGACAAGACCCAAGCGAGACGGCATGACCACCACGCGGCACAACTCCCTGCACCTGTGGGACGACAGGTTCCTCTACATCACGCCGGCGATCCAGTCGGGGCTCACGGCCCGTTCGTCGGCCACGCTGCTGGCCTCGGTGAGCGGCCATCCCTTCACGCTGGAGGCGGTCGACGGCACGCGCGTGCGCTGCACCGCCGCGCTGGTGGGGCCGCATGTGTCGCGCCGCCTCGACGTCGACGGCTGCGGGCTGCTGTCGCTCAACCTCGACCCGGCCTCCAGCGCCTACCGCATGCTCTCGCGGCACCTGGGCGGCCACGGCATCCAGCCGCTCGACGCGCGCCGCTTCGGCCGCGCGCGCGACGACTTCGAACCGGCGCAGCACGGCGCGCTGTCCGACCGGCGCCTGCAACTGCTCAGCTCCAGGCTGGTCACCGCGATCACCGAGTGTCCCGAGATCGAGGCCGCCATCGACCCGCGCATCGAGCGCGTGCTGCAGGCCATCCGCACGCATGCGGGGCAGATCCCGCTGCGCGAGCTGTCGGCGCTGGCCTTTCTCTCGCCCGACCGGCTCACGCACCTGTTCGCGCAGCAGGTGGGCGTGTCGATCAAGCGCTATGCGCTGTGGACCAAGGTGCGCCGCACGGTGCAGCAGTTCACCGGGCGCCGCCCGCTGACCGACGTGGCGCTGGCCAGCGGCTTCACCGACGCGGCGCACATGAGCCGCACCTTCCAGCGCTACTTCGGCCTGTCGCCGTCCTTCCTGTCGAACCAGGTGCGCGTGACGGCCGACGAGCAGGCCTCGCACGCTTGGGGGCGCGGCCTCGCGCACTGAGGCGCCTTCGAAGGTCTCCAGGCGCGGCGCAGGACAGCGGCTGCGTTCAAGCCCCGGCACGCCGGCGTGCCTAAGCTGTGCGGTGCTCCATCAAGAGAGCGCCCATCCAACTGGAGACAGCATGAGACCTCGGAATTTCCTGCGCGGCGCAACGCCGCGATCACTCTGGCTTGCGCTCGTGGCTGCAGCCGCACTGACTGCCTGCGGTGGCGGTGGAGGCGGTGGCAGCAGCAGCTTTCCCTTCTTCCCCGGCACGGGCGGCAATCCGCCCGCAGAGAACAACGCCTACAAGGCCGAGATTCGCCGCACCACGATGGGCGTGCCGCACATCAAGGCCGCCGACTGGCCCGACCTGGGCTACGGCTACGGCTACGCGCAGGCCGAGGACAACCTGTGCACCATGGCCGACTCGTTCCTCACCTACCGCGGCGAGCGCTCGCAGTACTTCGGTGCCGACGCGAAGCTCGTGGCCGGCAGCACCATCGGCCTGCCGAAGAACATCGACGCCGACTTCTTCCACCGCCACGTCATCTCGCCCGATGTGCTGAAGCAGATGACAAGTGCCCAGGCCGACTACATGCAGCGACTGGTGGAGGGCTTCGCCGCCGGCTACAACCGCTACCTGCGCGACGTGAAGGCCGGCGGCAGCGCGCACGCGGCCTGCCGCACCGAAGCCTGGGTGAAGCCGATCACCGCCGAGGACATCTACCGCCGCATGTACGCGACCAACCTGGCGGGCGGCTACAGCAACTTCCTGGCGCACATCGCGAACGCGACCCCGCCCGTGCCCGCGGCGCCGACGAAGGTCGCGGCACGCAGCACCAGCAACAGCAAGAAGAAAGAGCCGCCGCTGCAGCTCGCCGCACGCGATCTCGCCGTGCCCTTGCAGGTCGGCGGCGAGGAGGGCGTGGGCAGCAACATGATCGGCTTCGGCACCGCCGCCACCGGCGACGCGAGCCCGCTGCTGTTCGGCAACCCACACTGGTACTGGCGCGGGCCCGATCGCTTCTACCAGGCGCAGCTCACCATTCCGGGCAAGCTCAACGTGAGCGGCACCTCGTTCCTGGGCATTCCGGTGACGCTGATCGGCTTCAACGACAACATCGCGTGGAGCCACACGGTCTCGACCGCCAAGCGCTTCGGCTTCTACGAACTGCAGCTGGCCTCGAGCGACCCCACCAGCTACATGCGCGACGGCAGCGCGGTGAAGATGCAGGCCCGCGAGATCACCGTGCAGGTGAAGCAGGCCGACGGCAGCGTGGTGCCGGTGACGCGCACGCTCTACAAGTCCGAGTACGGGCCGATCGTCAACCTGCAGTACCTCAGCGACAAGCTGCCGCCGTGGACCACCACCATGGCCTACGCGATGCGCGACATCAACGACCAGAACTTCCGCACCTTCCGCAACTGGCTGCGCTGGAGCCAGGCGAAGTCGCTCGACGAGTTCATCGCCATCCAGCGCGAAGAAGCGGCCATTCCGTGGGTCAACACCGTGGCCGTGGGCCGGGGCAGCGCCAAGGCCTGGTACGCCGACATTGGTGCGGTGCCCAACGTGTCGGTGGACCAGGTGGCGACCTGCTCGAGCAAGAGCCCGATCGGCGCGGCACTGCAGGCCGTGCCGGCGCTGGCCCGCGTGCCGGTGCTCGACGGCTCGCGCAGCGCCTGCGACTGGCAGACCGATGCCGACTCGGCGCAGAAGGGCGCGCTGGGCGCCGCCCGCATGCCCAGCCTGCTGCGTGACGATTACGTGGCCAACATGAACGACAGCTACTGGCTGGCGAACCCGAAGGCGCCACTTACCGGCTTCCCGGAGATCATGGGACCGGCCGGCACCGACCCCGTGACCTTCCGCACGCGACTGGGCCACCTGCTCGCGCAAGGCCGCATCGATGGCACCGACAGCCACGGCGCGCGGGGTGCCACGCCCGACACCGTGAAGCGCATGGTGCTCGACAGCCGTGCGCTGACGGCCGAGCTCTTCAAGATGCAGGCGCTGCCGCTGGTGTGCGCGAAGGCCACCATCAACGTCGCCACCGATCCGCTGACCAGCGAGGCCATCGGCCGCGACATCGATGTCTCTGCGGCCTGCAGCGCGCTGCAGGACTGGAACGGCACTGGCGTTGCGGGCGCGCGCGGCGCGCATGTGTGGGACGAGTTCTGGAGCCGCGCCTCGCGCATTCCGGCGGCCGACCTGTACAGCGTGCCCTTCAACCCGGCCGACCCGGTCCGCACCCCGCGCGACCTGAAGCCCGCCGCCGCCCTCGCGCTGCAGCAGGCCTTCGGTGCCGCCGTGGCGCGCGTGCAGGCCAGCGGCTTCGCCGAGAACGCGGCGCGCGGCGACTACCTGTTCGCCACCCGCGGCGGCCAGAAGATCCCGCTGTACGGCGGCTGCGGCGGCCCGGGCTACTTCACCATCGCCTGCTCCGAGAACCGGCTCGACAAGGGCGGCTACACGATGGATCTCAACCCGAACGGCAACAGCTACATGCACATCGTTCGCTTCCCCGAAGGCGGCGTGGAGGCCCACACCTTCCTCACGTTCTCGCTGTCGGACGACCCGGCCTCGGCGCACAACGCCGACTACACCCGGGCCTACAGCGCGGGGCAGTGGCTGAAGGTGCCGTTCTCCGAAGCGGAGATCAAGGGCGACGCGGCCTACCGCAGCGCGGTCGTCAGCGAATAGCCGACGACGCGGCGGCTCGCTGCGCGAGCCAGTTCCACCCGGCGCCTGCGGCCATGAGCACGCAGGTGCCGAGGAACACGGCGCGCATGCCGATGTGCCCGCCCACGAAGCCGCCCAGCAGCGGGCCCGCCACTTGGCCCGCGTACTGCGCCGACGTCGAGTAGCCCAGCATGTTGCCGGCCACGCGCTCGGGCACGTTGTGGCGGATCACGCTCGCAATGCACGGCAGCAGCCCGCCGAGCGACAGCCCCATCAGGAAGCGCAGCACCACCAACTGCCAGCCTGCCGTGACGAAGGCCTGCGGCACCAGCAGCAGCGCCGACACCGCGAGGCACCCGACGATCACGTTCCAGTGCCCCACGCGGTCGGCCAGCTTGCCCAGCCGCGAGGCCGAGAGGATGCTGCCGAGCGCGGCGGCCGACATCACGAGGCCGGCCATCATCGTCACGCGCTGCGGGTCGTCGAGCAGCGTGGCGACGTAGACCGTAATGATCGGCTCGATCGACATGTTGGCCAGCATCAGCAGCATGCCGGTGAAGAGCATCGCGACCAGCGGGCGCTTGTCGGGCACGGCGGCCCAGCCGGTGTCGTCGGACGTGCCGCGTTGCTTCGATGCGGAAGGCGCCTTCTTCTCTTCACGGATGAGAAAGGCCGTGGCGAGAAAGGCGATGAAGATCATCGCGCCCGCCGCGAAGAAGGTGTTGCGGATGCCGACCAGCGGCGGCAGCACCCCACCCACCAGTGGCCCCACGAGGTTGCCCGCCATGATGGCCGACGACATCGTGCCCAGCGCCCAGCCCGTGCGGTCCTTGGGCGTCTGCGTGGCGACCAGCACCATCGAGCCCGAGGCGTACCCGCCGAGCAGCCCCGCCAGCAGCCGCAGACCCACGAGCTGCCACACGTTGGCCGCGAGGCCGATCAGCGCCATCGCCACCGCCATGCCGAGGCTCGCGCGGATCAGCATCGGCTTGCGCCCGTAGCGGTCGGCCAGCCGGCCCCACAGCGGCGCGACCAGCGCCGCGCTCAGGAAGGTGGCGCCATAAGCCGCGCCGGACCACTGCACGATGGCCGCGTGATCCTTCACGCCAAGCTGCTCGACGTACAGCGGCAGGAAGGGCAGCAGCAGCGTCATCGCGATGATGGTCGTGAAGGAGCCGAACATGCAGACCGCGAGGTTGCGCTGCCAGTGTGCGTGGGCGCCCGGTTCGGCTGTGGGGGCGCCTGTTGTCGTTGTCGTCGGGTTGGTCATGGTGGGGAACGTCCATTGTGGGACGGCCCGCGCGGGCTGGCGCTTGCCGATTGGTGGGGGCACCCATCGCGGCGCGGGAAGGGCGCGGGCCGTATCCCTTCCGCTGGCGCGGTGGGACGGGTTGGTCTAGCCTTGTGTCTGCTGCTTCAAACAACCCTCTTTTCAGGACATGGCCATGAAACGCATCGGCATGCTCGTCTTCCCCGGTTTCCAGATCCTCGACCTCGCTGCCATTGCCGCGTTCGAGCTCGCGAACCTCCATGCCGGCAAGCAGGTCTACCAGGTCGAGCTGCTGTCGGAAGAGGGCGGCCCCGTGACCAGTTCGTCGGGCGTGGTCACCGACAGCAAGCGCTTCGGCACGGGGAAGTTCGACACGCTGGTGATGAGCGGCGCGCTCTTCATCGCGCCCACGTCCGAGAAGATGTGCCGCTTCCTGCGCGCGGGGCTGCGCAACGCGCGCCGCGTGACCAGCATCTGCACCGGCGCCTTCGGGCTGGCGGATGCGGGCCTGCTCGACGGACGCCGGGCGACCACGCACTGGTCCTTTGCAGGCGAACTGCAGAAGCGCCATCCCGCCGTCAAGGTGCAGCCCGACCGCATCTTCATCAATGACGGGCCGGTGTGGACCTCGGCCGGCATGACGGCGGGCATCGACCTCGTGCTGGCCCTGGTGGAGGAAGACCTCGGCGTGGAGGCGGCACGGTTCGCGGCGAGGAAGCTGGTCGTGTACCACCGCCGCGCGGGCGGGCAGTCGCAGCATTCCGCGCTGCTCGAGCTGGCGCCCAAGTCGGACCGCATCCAGAAGGCGCTGGTGCATGCGCGCGCCAACCTGCGCGAGACGCTGTCGGTGGACGAACTGGCCGAGGTCGCGCACCTCAGCCCGCGCCAGTTCAGCCGCGCCTTCAAGGCCGAGACCGGGCAGTCGCCGGCGCACGCGGTCGAGAACCTGCGCGTGGAGGCGGCGCGCGCGCTGATCGACGAGGGCAGCCTCGCGCTCGGCGTGGTCGCGCGCGAAACGGGCTTCGGCGACCCCGAGCGCATGCGCCGCGCCTTCCTGCGCACGCTGGGGCATCCGCCGCAGAGCGTGCGCCGCGTGGCCCGTCGGGAGGCCGCGACGGCTTGAGCAGCGTATGTCCTGAAAGGTGGCTTATATGACATTTACGCCATCGCCTTGCAGGAAGAAACTTCTCCCCACGGCCACACACCCGTGGCGACGAAGGAAACTCCATGACTGCAACCCAAGCAAATCCGAACAAGGGCACGGCCCTCATCACCGGCGCGTCGTCGGGCATCGGCGCCGTGTACGCGGACCGTCTCGCGCGGCGCGGCTTCGACCTGATCCTGGTGGCGCGCAACCGCGAACGCCTCGCCGCGGTGGCCGCGAAGCTCTCGGACGAGACCGGGCGCAAGGTCGAGGTTCTCCCGGCCGACCTGTCCGACCGGAAGGACATCGCGTCCGTGGAAGCCGTGCTGCGCACGCGCGGCGACATCACCCTGCTGGTGAACAACGCCGGCTTCGGCGCCGCCGCACCGCTGCTCGGCTCGGACATCGACAAGATGGCGGACATGATCGAGCTCAACGTGAGCGCGCTCACGCGGCTCACCTACGCGGCTGTGCCGGGTTTCGTCGAACGCGGTGCCGGCACGCTGGTGAACATCGCCTCCATCGTGGCGATCTCGCCCGAGACGCTCAACGGCGTGTACGGCGGCACCAAGGCCTTCGTGCTGGCGCTGAGCCAGTCGCTGCAGCACGAGCTGAAGGACAAGGGCGTGCGCGTGCAGGCGGTGCTGCCCGGTGCGACAGCCACCGAGTTCTGGGGCGTCGCGGGCGTGCCGATGGCGCACCTGCCCAAGGAGATCGTGATGACGGCGCAGGACATGGTCGATGCCGCCCTTGCGGGGCTCGACCAGGGCGAGCAGGTCACGATTCCGGCGCTGCCTGATCCGGCCGAGTGGGATGCGTTCGATGCGGCGCGGCGTGCGATGTCGGGCAGGTTGTCGAGCACGGCGCCGGCGGCGCGCTATGGCGTTGGTGCCACCGCGCTACTGGCATGACGCCTGCGTTCGGTGGGTGAGGCCGTCGGTCGTACACGAAGAAGACGTGCCCCGGGAACTCCGCCAGCCTGGCTTCACTTCAGGGTCGGTCAGAGCGGCCGCACCTGCCATGCAGAGTCTGGTCCGAAAAGTGCCCGGCACTGGGGGCATTCCTCGGAGAAGTACGGAATCTCCGCATTGCATGAGGGGCACACGCCGAGGCGGGTCGCGGGGTCGAAGGTGTCCGGCGCCGGCATGTCGTCGGTGGGGAAGCCCGCGGAAGGAAACGAGAGCGGCGCGGCCGACGCAGGCGGCACGATCGGCGTCAGCAATCTTGCTTTCAGCGCGTCGCGTGTCTGCGCGTCCAGTCCTTCGCTGTCGGCATAGGCGTCCACGACCTTTCGTCGTTTCTCGAGCCATTCCGGCTGGTGCTGGCGCCAGACGGCGAAGGCCTCGGCCAGTGCCATGCGCAGCACGGTCGGCGGCATGCCGCGGTAGAACAGGTGCAGTTCGCCGAGATGCGTGACGAAGGAAATGAAGCTCTGCAGGGTCGGTTGCGTCGTGGCGGAGATGTGTTCCCGGCCCGTCGGGTTGCCCAGCCCCGTCAGGCCTTGCGTGGTACCGCCGGTTGTCGCGACTTCGCGGTTCTCGATCGTGAGCTCGGCCAGCTCGAAGTAGGGCAAGGGGATCGGATCGCGGTTCTTGGCCTTCACCATCACGCATTTCGTGCCGAAGGCCAGGGTGACGGTCTCGTTGGTGAAGAGGTCGTAGCCCGCCGCGTTGGCGACGATGCATGGCTCGAGCACGGGCGTTCGTGGCAGCGGCGTGAAGTCGAAATGCATGCTGAGGGTCATGGCTGGCAGGGTGTGATGCGGAGGCACGGATCGTAGTGAGTGTGCGGCGTTCCTGGCCGCCGCATCCGATGCGTCTGCGCGGCCGGATGCGTTCGCGTTCTGCGGCGGCCATGGCCGGCGGGAGGCCGCGGCATTAAAATCCGAACCCCGCAGCAGGGCGTCCCGGCCTGCTGCGGGGTTTTGCTTTTCCGGGGCCATGTAGAGGACCACCATGTACAAAAACCTCGCGGGCCGCGCCGTTCTGGCGTGGGTGACCGCCTGTTTTTTATCCCCCGCCTTTTCACAGACCGCATCGCCGAAGCCGCCCCTGGCCAAGGACGCGCTGAAGGTCGGCTTTGTCTACGTCACGCCGGTCACCGATGCCGGCTGGGTGCGCCAGCATGAAGAAGGCCGCAAGGCTGTCGAGGCCGCGCTGGGCCCCCGCGTGAACACCGTTTTCGTCGAGAACGTGCCGGAGGGCGCCGACGCCGAGCGCGTGATCCGCGACCTCGCGCAGCAGGGCAGCCAGCTGATCTTCACGCCCAGCTTCGGCTACATGGAGCCGACGCTGAAGGTCGCGAAGGACTTCCCCGGCGTGAAGTTCGAGTCGATCACCGGCTACAAGACCGCGCCCAACGTCGCCACCGCCAACGCCCGCTACTACGAAGGCCGCTACCTCGCGGGCATCGCGGCCGGGCGCATGACGAAGACGAACGTGGCCGGCTACGTCGCGGGCTTTCCGATTCCCGAAGTGCTGCAGGGCATCAACGCCTTCACGCTCGGCATGCGCTCGGTGAACCCGAAGGCCAAGGTGATCGTGGTGTGGCTCAACGAGTGGTTCGATCCGCCGAAGGAGCGCGACGCGGCCATGGCGCTGTTCAACCAGAACGCCGACGTGCTCGCCTTCCACACCGGCTCCACCGCCGTGATGGCCGCCGCGCAGGAGCGCGGCAAGATGGCCGTGGCCTACCACTCCGACATGCGCAAGATCGCGCCCGACGCGCAGATCGTCGCGGTCACGCACCAGTGGGGCGGCTACTACACGCAACGCGCGAAGGCCGTGCTCGACGGCACCTGGAAGAGCGGCAACCTCTGGGGCGGCGTGAAGGAAGGAATGATCCGCGTCGGCGACTTCGGCACGAAGGTGCCCCAGGCCGTGCAGGACGAGGTGCTGGCGCGGCAGAAGGACATCGCGGCAGGCAAGCTGCAGCCGTTCCGCGCGGTGGCGGCCGACGTGCGCGACAACGAAGGCCGCGTCGCGATCACCAAGGGCGCGCAGCTCAGCGACGAGCAGATCCTGCAGATGAACTGGCTGGCCGAGGGCGTGCAGGGACGGGTGAGCCGCTGAGCGCAGTCTCTTTCCCCTGCGTTTGAAGAGTGCGTTCCGCGTATAGCACTCATACGCGCAGGGCAATTCCCACCGTCCGGGGCTGGATTACCCTCCGAATCCACGATGAAAAAAGCCTACCGCGCCTCCCTCCTGCGATTCGACGCCGCCGGCCTGCCTGTCTTCGACGAGGACGGCCTGCTGGTCGTCGCCCCCGACAGCACCGGCCGCCAGCGTGTGCTCGACGCCGGCAGCCATGCCGACGTGTCGCAGCGCCATGCCGGCGCCCACACCACCCACCTGCCGGGCCGCATCCTGGCGCCGGGCTTCGTGGACATGCACGTGCATTACCCGCAGACCGACATCATCGGCGCGCCCGCCGCCGGCCTGCTGCCCTGGCTCGAGAACTACACCTTCCCGGCCGAAAGCAAGTTCGCCGACCCCGCGCATTCGCGCGTGGTGGCCGACGTGTTCTTCGACGAGCTGCTGCGCAATGGCGTGACCACCTCGCTGACCTTCGCGACCTCGCACGTCGCCTCGGTCGACGCCTTCTTCGAGAGCGCGCAGCGCCGCCAGCTGCGCATGATCACCGGCAAGGTGCTGCAGGACCGCAACTCGCCCGACGGCGTGCGCGACGACACCGAGCAGAGCCTGGTCGACACCGAGGCGCTGATCCGCAAGTGGCACAACGTCGACCGCCTGGGCTACGCCATCACGCCGCGCTTTGCGCCCACCAGCACCGACGCACAGATGCGCGGCGCCGGCGAGCTGGCCGCCAAATACGGCGACACCTGGATCCAGTCGCACGTGGCCGAGAACCGCGACGAGGTGAAGTGGGCGCGCGAGCTGTACCCGAAATCGCGCTCCTACCTGGACGTGTACGCCGACTTCGGCCTGCTGCGCGAACGCGCCGTGTACGCCCACTGCATCTACCTGGACGACACCGACCGTGCGCTCATGCACGAGACCAAGACGGCCGCCGCCGTGAGCCCCACGAGCAACCTGTTCCTGGGCAGCGGCTTCTTCGACTTCGGCGCGGCCGACCGGCTCGAGCAACCCTACGGCCTGGCCAGCGACGTGGGCGGCGGCACGAGCTTCAGCCCCTTCCACACCATGCTGGCCGCGTACTACGTCGGCCGCGAGGGCCAGACCAAGACCGGCCTGAGCATCGCGCCCTCGCGGCTGTGGTGGCACCACACCGGCGGCGCGGCGCGTTCGCTGGGGCTGGGCGGCGTGGTCGGCAACCTGCAGCCGGGCTGCGAGGCCGATTTCCTGGTGCTGAACCCGTCCGCCACACCGCTTCTGGCGCGCAAGACCTCGCTGGCCAACAACCTCGAAGAGCTGCTGTTCGCGATGATCGTGCTGGGCGACGACCGGCTGGTCGAGCGCACGGTGATTTCGCAGGCGGGCTGAGCGGCGCCTGCGGGGGGAGGGCGCGCAGGGCGCCCGTGCCACAATTCGGCCCCGATTTCCCCCGCAGCAGCATCAGCGAGCGCATATGAGCATCAAGAGCGACAAATGGATCCGGCGCATGGCCGAGAACGAAGGAATGATCGATCCCTTCGAACCGGGCCAGGTGCGCGAGAACAACGGCCACAAGATCATCAGCTACGGTACCTCGAGCTACGGCTACGACATCCGGTGCGCGCCTGAATTCAAGGTCTTCACCAACATTCACAGCACGGTGGTCGACCCGAAGAACTTCGACGAGAAGAGCTTCGTCGACATGCACGGCGACTACTGCATCATTCCGCCCAACAGCTTCGCGCTGGCGCGCACGGTGGAGTACTTCCGCATCCCGCGCAACGTGCTCACCATCTGCCTGGGCAAGAGCACCTACGCGCGCTGCGGCATCATCGTCAACGTGACCCCGTTCGAGCCCGAGTGGGAAGGCTACGTGACGCTGGAGTTCAGCAACACCACGCCGCTGCCCGCCAAGATCTACGCGGGCGAAGGCTGCGCGCAGGTGCTGTTCTTCGAGAGCGACGAGGTCTGCGAAACCAGCTACAAGGACCGCGGCGGCAAGTACCAGGGCCAGCGCGGCGTCACGCTGCCCAAGACCTGACAGCCTGATACAGGCATCCTGACCGCCGGTTACGTTCCGGGCGGCCGGGCCAAGTACCATCCTGCGACGTTCCGGCAAATACGCCGTTCAGCAAGCCGGCAAGGAGACTGCGATGAGATGGGAAGGCAACGAACAATCCGATAACGTCGAAGACCGCCGCGACGGCGGGGGTGGCGGCGGTGGTGGTGGAGGAGGCCTTTTTGGTGGTCGCAGCATCGGCATCGGCACCATCGCGGTCGCGCTCATCGCGGGCTGGGTCTTCGGCATCAATCCGCTCACCGTGCTGAGCCTGCTCAGCGGCGGCGGCGACCCGGTCCAGGTGCAGCAACAGCAGCAAGGCCCCGCGCCCAAGCCGCCCACCGGCGACCGCGAGGCGGCCTTTGTCTCCACCGTGCTGAAGAACACCGAGGTGGTCTGGACCGATCTCTTCCGCAAGAGCGGCGGCAATTACCAGGCGCCCCGGCTCGTGCTGTTCCGCGGCGCCACGCCCACGGCCTGTGGCACCGGGCAATCGGCCATGGGGCCGTTCTACTGCCCGGGCGACAAGAAGGTCTACATCGACCTGGCGTTCTACGACACCCTCAAGAACCAGCTCGGCGCGCCTGGCGAGTTCGCGCAGGCGTACGTCATCGCGCACGAGGTGGGCCACCACGTGCAGGACGAACTCGGCATCACCGCCAAGGTCGACGGCATGCGCGGGCGCCTGAGCCAGTCGCAGAACAACGCCATCAGCGTGCGCGTCGAGCTGCAGGCCGACTGCTTCGCGGGCGTATGGGCGCACCACTCGCAGGAGTCGAAGAAGTGGCTCGACCCGGGCGACATCGAGGCCGCCATGAACGCCGCGCAGAAGATCGGCGACGACGCCCTGCAGCGCTCCGCGGGCCGCGCCGTGGTGCCCGACAGCTTCACCCACGGCTCCAGTGCACAGCGCCAACGCTGGTTCGGCACGGGCTACCAGACGGGTGAAATGAAGTCCTGCGACACCTTCAACGCGCGCAATCTGTAAAGATTGTCTCCCGAGAGCCCCAAGTTCATTGGGGTCTTTGCTATTGAATAAATAGCAATTCGGCCTGCGCGGATGTTGTCGTTTCGTTGTCACTGCCGTTTTTTGCGGCAGTGCGACAATAGAAGGCTCAATGACAATGTCCTTCTCCAATCTATCGCTGGCAGAACCGCTGGCCCGCGCCGTGGCCGAAATGGGCTACGAGACCATGACGCCCATCCAGGCACAGGCCATTCCGGTCGTGCTTTCAGGCCAGGACGTGATGGGCGCCGCGCAGACCGGCACCGGCAAGACGGCGGCGTTTTCGCTGCCCTTGCTGCAGCGCATGCTCAAGCACGAAAACGCCTCCACCTCGCCCGCGCGGCATCCGGTGCGTGCGCTGGTGCTGCTGCCCACGCGCGAGCTGGCCGACCAGGTCGCGCAACAGGTCAAGCTGTACGCCAAGTACACCAACCTGCGCAGCACGGTCGTGTTCGGCGGCATCGACATGAAGCCCCAGACGCTGGAGCTGAAGAAGGGCGTCGAAGTGCTCGTGGCCACGCCGGGCCGGCTGCTCGATCACATCGAAGCCAAGAACGCGGTGCTCAACCAGGTCGAATACGTCGTGCTCGACGAGGCCGACCGCATGCTCGACATCGGCTTCCTGCCCGACCTGCAGCGCATCCTGAGCTACCTGCCCAAGCAGCGCACCACACTGCTGTTCTCGGCCACCTTCTCGCCCGAAATCAAGCGGCTGGCCAGCAGCTACCTGCAGAACCCGGTCACCATCGAAGTGGCGCGGCCGAACGAAACGGCCTCCACCGTCGAACAGCATTTCTACAGCGTCTCTGACGACGACAAGCGCCGTGCGCTCAAGCAGATCGTCAAGCAGCGCGGCATTACGCAGGCCTTCGTGTTCGTCAACAGCAAGCTCGGCTGCGCGCGCCTCGCACGCTCGCTGGAGCGCGACGGTCTGCGTACCACCGCACTGCACGGCGACAAGAGCCAGGACGAACGCCTGAAGGCGCTCGCCTCGTTCAAGGCCGGCGAAGTCGACCTGCTGGTGTGCACCGACGTTGCGGCTCGCGGCCTCGACATCAAGGACGTGCCCGCCGTCTTCAACTTCGACATCCCGTTCAACGCCGAAGACTACGTGCACCGCATCGGCCGCACCGGCCGTGCCGGCGCCTCCGGCCTGGCCGTGAGCTTCGCCAGCGGCGGCAACGATGCGCGCCTCGTGGCCGACATCGAGAAGCTGATCAAGAAGAAGATCGAGCTCGAGCCCGTCGAGTTCGAGGAAGACCGCCCGCGCGGCCGCATCAACGACGGACGCCGCCACTGGCGTGAAGAAGGCGAAGCCGGTGACGCACGCGACGTGCTCGACCAGCCGCGCGAACGCCGCGAAGCCGACACCCGCCGCAGCATGAGCGGTGGTGGCCGCCCGCACCGCGCGCCGTCCGCGCCGCGCGATCCGTTCTTCGACAAGCCCTACGAGTCCGGCGAGCGCGAAGCCGCACCGGCCTGGGAAGCGTCGGCCAAGGCCGCGCCCGCACGCGGCATCTCGAGCAACATCAAGAGCAAGCGCAAGGTCGCGGCACTGTTCAAGGCGGCCGAGCCGGGTTGAACCGGGGTCGCACGACAGTGAAAGCAAAAAGCCGGGCATGCCCGGCTTTTTTTCGTCTGCGCTGAGCGCTCAGGCGATGCGGAAGTGATGCGTGCCGTCGCGCCCCAGCTGCTCCACCAACCCGAACTCCCAGTCCAGGTAGCCCTGCATGGCCTCGGCGGGCGCGTCGGTGCCTTCGTAGGGCCGGCGGTAGCGGTCGGTGCGGGCGGTGGCCAGGCGGGTCTCGCCGGTCTCGGCCGGCAGCCCGGCGGCGAACCAGGCGGTGTTGCCGCCCGTGAGCACCTGCACTTCCACGTCGCGCTGGCCGCGCGCATCGAGCAGGGCGCGCAGGTCCGCGGCGGCGTAGCGCGCGAGCAGGCTGCTGCCGCAGGTCAGCACGTAGCGCGGGGCGGACGGAAGGGCCTGGCGGTCGAGCGCCTGGGCGAGCTGCGCGCGGATCGCGTACCAGGCGCCGGGGATGTGGCGCTTCACGTAGTTGGCGCTCGTGGTCACGTCGATCACGGCGGTGGCGGGCTGCTGCTTCAGCAACTCGGCCAAGGCCTGCGGCACGATCTCGGCGACCGTGGCCGCGACGGGCGGGTAGGCCGACGTCGGCGTGCCGGTCTCGCTGTGCGCGGCGGTCGGTGGCACGGCGTCGAGCACGTACACCTCCCAGCCCATCTGGGCGAGCCATGAGGCGCTCATCGATGCGCGCACGCCGTCGTCGTCGGCCAGCACGATGCGTGCGCCGCGCACCGGCACCTGGTGGTCGGTTTCCTGCACGAGCTGCCCGCCGGGCGCGCTCGCGAAGCCGGGCAGGTGGCCGGCGGTGTATTCCTCGGGCGTGCGCACGTCGAAGCGGTACACGGTGCGGCCAGGAGCCTCGAGCGTGCCGAGTGCGTCGAGGGCGATGCGGCGCACGCCCGCGGCGTCGGCCACGCGGCGTGCGTCGGCCTGCGCCTGCGCGCGGTTCGCCTCAGACACCGCAGCCGGCGCTTGCCGGCCCGCGCCGTGGTCGAGCACCTGGCCCGCGAGCTTCCAGCCGATGGTGCCGTTGCGCAGCGCCGCGACCGGGTTCGGGATGCCCGCGTTCACGAGCGACTGCGTGCCGATGATGCTGCGTGTGCGGCCCGCGCAGTTCACGATCACGCGCGTGGCCGGGTCGGGCGCGAGCTCGCGCACGCGCAGCACCAGCTCCGCGCCCGGCACGCTGGTGGCCGAGGGGATGCTCATGGTCTGGTATTCGTCGAAGCGGCGCGCGTCGAGCACGACCACGTCGGCGCGGCTGTCGATGAGCGCCTTCACCTCGGGCGCCGACAGCGACGGCGTGTGGCGCTCGTGCTCGACCAGCTCGCCGAAGGACTTGCTCGGCACGTTCACGTCGCGGAACAGCTCGCCGCCCGCCGCGCGCCAGCCTTCGAGGCCGCCGTCGAGCAGGTGCACGTTGGTGTAGCCGAGCGCGGCGAAGGTGCGTGCCGCCAGCGGCGCGAGATCGACACCGTCGTGCGCGCCGTACAGCACGATGAAGGTGTCGCGCCGCGGAATGCGCCGCCACGCTTCGATCTCGATGCGCGACAGCGGCAGGTTGGCGGCCCACAGCGGGTGTTCTTGTGCAAACGGGTCTTCCTCGCGCAGGTCGAGCAGCGCGGTCTCCTCGCGCGCGATCAGCCGTTCGCGCAGCGCGGCGAAGGGCAGCAGGGGAAAGGAGGCGGTCGTTGTCGTCGTCATGCGGCAGTGTTTCGAAGTTCGGCGGAGCGGTCCCACAGGTTGGGCAGCAGCGTGTTGGAGTAGCCGGAGACGAAGGGCTTGCGCCCGCCTTCGGCCGGGTAGGTGTGGCGGCGCACAGCGCCGATGTTGGCGCCGTACACGTGGATGCTGATCGACACGCGGTCGGCATGCGCGTTGTGCACGCGGTGCAGGTCGCCCACGGTGGGCGACACGGCCTCGACATGCCCCGCGTCGAGCCGCACCGGCTCGCCCTGGGGTCGCGCGGTACCGTCGGCGTCGAGCGCGTAGGGCTGGCTGTACTCGGCGCCGCGCAGCATGCCGATGAGGCCCCACACCGTGTGGTCATGGATCGGCGTGGCCTGGCCCGGCCCCCAGACGAAGCTCACGACCGAGAAGCGCTCGGTGCTGTCCGCGTGCAGCAAAAACTGCTGGTAGTAGGTCGGGTCGGCCACGGCGAAGGCGTCGGGCAGCCAGTCGTCGCGCGCCACCAGCGTGCGCAGCAGCGCGCCGCCTTCGGACAGGATGCGCGGCTCGTCGGGCCGGCTGTCGAGCAGCCGGCCGAAGGCGCCGACGAAATCGCGCAGCGGAGCAATCATGCGGGGCGTTTCCAGAGTTGGGTGTCGGTGATCGCGCGCACATCCACGCGTGTGGGAAGGATACCGTCACGCGCTGAGCGGTCGGCCACAGTTTGTAGCGCGACGATGTCGGCCTCGCTCACGGGCCGCCCCGCCACCGAGGCGCGCGCCGTGATGAGCCGCGCCGAGGCGATCGGCAGCCGCGTGAGCTGGCTGTAGGCCTGCGCATAGGCCTCGGGGTTGGCCAGCGCCCAGTCGCCCGCGCGGGCGAGCCGGTCGAGGAACTGCACGATGGCTGCGCGCCGGGCCGGGTCGGCCAGCGAATGCTCGCTCGCGGTGATGAAGCCCAGCGCCGTGTTGATGCCGCGCCCGTCGCGCAGGATGCGCCCGCCCTGCTGCAGCGCGATGGCGTAGTAGGGGTCGAAGATGGCCCAGGCGTCGATCTGCTTTGACGCGAACGCGGCCGCTGCGTCGGTGGGCAGCACGAACTTCACCGTGACCTCGTCGCGCCGCACGCCGGCCTCTTCGAGCGCGCCGTAGAGCTGGTACTGCGAGATGCTGCCGCGCGCCGACGACACGACCACCGTCTGACCGCGCAGGTCGGCCACGCGGCGCAGCGGCGAGTCGGGCTGCACCACGATGCCCAGCGACTCGGCCTTGCCCACGCGCGTGGCGACGATCTTCAGCGGCGTCTTGCCGACGGCCGCCGCGAGCACGGGCAGGTCACCGGCCATCGCGGTGTCGACCGCTGCGCTGCGCTGCGCCTCGAACAGCGGCGCGGCGCCCTGGAAGTTGGCCCAGCGGTACGCAAAGGGCGCGTCGTCGAGGGCCTTGGAGGCCTCGAACAGCGAGCGCAGGCCGCCGGCCTGGTCGCCGAGCACCAGCGTGGCCTGGGGTTGCGCTAGAGCGCGCAGCGGGCCGGCCACGGCCAGCGACAGCGCGGCGCCTTGCGCGAGCCAGGTGCGGCGAGAAATTGGCAGCGCGCTCATGCGGCACCTCCGAAGGCCTGCAACGCACGCTGGCCCGCCGCGACCAGGATCGCGTCGTTCTGCGGCGTGTGGATGCGGCTGCACAGCACGTCGCGGTAGTGGCGTTCGAGCGGGTTCTGGCGCGTGAGGCCGTGGTTGCCGCTCAGCTGCAGCGCCAGCTCGACCACGCGGATGGCGTGCGTGGTCACGGTGTGCTTGAGCAGGCCGCTGTCGGCGGCGGGTGGCGTGTGGCCGCTGTCGACCGCGGCGGCGGTGTCGTCGAGCAGCACGCGGTTGGTGCGCAGCAGCGCCTCGATCTCGCCGACTTGCTCCTGCACGCGCGGCAGGCTGGCCAGCGGCGTGCCGAGGCTGCCGGGCGCGCGCCGGTTCAAAAAGTCGACCAGCCAGTCGCGCGCGGCGCGCGCCACGGCGTCGTAGAGGCTGCCCAGCAGCACGACCATCCAGGCCTGCTGTGCCGCATGGGCGTCGATGTCGGTCTGGCTGCCGGCGCCGGGCGCCCAGTCGGCGGGCGCGCGCAGGTCGACGGCGTGGTCGGCGGCAATGGCGACGTCTTCGAACACCACCTCGTGGCTGCCTGAGGCGCGCAGGCCCAGGTGGTCCCAGCTCGCGATCACGCGGATGCCGGGCGCGTCGCGCGGCACCAGGAACACGCCGGTGCGCGGTGCGGCCTCGTCGGTGCGCGCCCAGACCGCGAGCCACGACAGGCCCTCGATGCCGGTCGTGTAGAGCTTGTGGCCGTCGATGCGCCAGCCCTCGGGCGTGCGCCGCGCCACGGTGCCGGGCAGGCCGCCGCGCGCGGGCGAGCCCAGCGCGGGCTCCACGCGCAGCGCGTTGATGAGCGCGCCGTGCGCCACTGCGTCGCGTGCCACGCGCTCGCGCAGGTGCGCGGGCCAGCGGCTCTCTCGGCGCGCGAGCGCCTGGTGCTGCAGGTAGGTCATGGTGAGGATCAGCGCGGTGGCGGGCTCGCCGCGCGCCACCGCCGCGATCACGCGGCGCGCCGTGGCCAGCGTGGCGCCGCCGCCGCCGTATGCGGCGGGCGCGACGAGGCCGATCAGGCCGTGCGCCTGCAGCGCCTCGAAGTTCTGGCGCGGAAAGGCGCCGCTGCGGTCGTGGTCTTCGGCCGTGGACGAGAACTGGTCCGACAGGCGGACCAGCACGCTGAGGTCGACGGAGGGCGGGGTGTCTGTGTCGGGAATGGCCGGCGCGCGGCGCAAGGGGAGTGCACTCATGGTGCCCGCACGGTAAAGGCCCGCTGCCAGCGCGCGAAGGATGCATCGCGCATATCCAAATTCGTTTTTCTGCGTTCGTTTTCGGGGCCCGTCTCGGTACGGTCTCGCTTCTCCTCGTGAGTGAGTGAAGAAGAAAGAACACAAGGCATGACACCCGATTTCCCGCTGGACCGACGCCGCCTGCTGCAGGCCGCCGCTGCATGGGGCGTGGCTGCGTCGGGCGTGGCGCAGGCCGCCGCGCCCTCGCGCGACCTGTCGGGCGTGACGCTGCGCGTGGGCACCTACAAGGGCCTGTGGCGCCCGCTGCTCACGGCCTCGGGCCAGGCCGACACGCCCTACAAGATCGACTGGCGCGAGCTCAACAACGGCGTGCTGCACATCGAGGCCATCAACGGCGACGCGCTCGACCTGGGCTCGGGCAGCGAGATCCCGCCGGTGTTCGCGGCGCGGCAGAAGTCGAGCGTGCGGCTTGTGGCCGTGACGCACGAAGACCTCAACAACCAGGCCACGCTGGCGCGCAAGGACGCGCTCATCCGCAGCATCGCCGACCTCAAGGGCAAGCGCGTGGGCTACGTGCGCGCCACCACCTCGCACTACTACCTGGCCAAGCAGCTGGCCGAGGCGGGCCTGTCGTTCGCCGACATCCAGCCCGTGAGCCTCACTCCGGCCGACGGCCTCTCGGCCTTTGCGCGCGGCGACCTCGATGCGTGGGCCATCTACGGCTACAACGGCCAGCTCGCGCGCACCCAGTACGGCGCGCGCACGCTCAAGACCGGCGTGGGCTACCTGTCGGGCAACTTCCCCATCTACGCCAACCCGCGCGCGCTCGACGACACGCTGCGCCGCGCGGCGCTGGGCGACCTGCTGCAGCGCCTGCAGCGCGCGTTCGCCTGGATCAACGGCAACTTCCTGGCCTACGCCCGCGCGCAGTCGGCCGAGACCCGCGTGCCCGTGGGCGACCTGGTCGAGCTGTTCAACGGCCGCAGCGGCGACTACAGCCTGGGCCCGGTGACCGACGCCGTGGTGCGCAGCCACCAGGACGTGGCCGACACCTTCCAGAAGATCGGTGTGCTCGACGGCCCGGCCGACGTGAAGCCCCTGTGGGACCGCCGCTTCGAAAACCTGCTGCGGTTGCCCGCCGCCTGACCCCTTCATTCCATCCGCATCCACGAGGACACCATGAGCCAGAACGACGTTGAATTCATCGGCATGATCCAGGGCCAGAAGGTCTCGGAGATCCACGCCGCCAAGGGCCCGGCCATCGACCGCGACTACGTGCGCGCCTTCGCGCAGGCGCACGAGAACGCCGGCTTCGACCGCGTGCTGGTGCCGCACCATTCGACCAGCCCCGACGCCACGCTCACCGTGGCCTATGCGGCCTCGGTGACCGAGCGCATCCACTTCATGCTCGCGCACCGCCCGGGCTTCGTGGCGCCCACGCTCGCGGCGCGCCAGTTCGCCTCGCTCGACCAGTTCAGCGGCGGGCGGCTCGGCGTGCACTACATCTCGGGCGGCTCCGACGAAGAGCAGAAGCGCGACGGCGACTGGCTCGACCACGACCAGCGCTACGCCCGCACCGACGAATACCTCGAGGTGCTGCACAAGGTGTGGACGGCCGAGAAGCCCTTCGACCACGAAGGCGCGCACTACCGCTTCCAGAACGCGTTCTCCGAAGTGAAGCCGGTGCAGACGCGCCACGGCAAGCCGCACGTGCCCGTGTACTTCGGCGGTGCGTCGGAGGCGGCGATCCCGGTCGCGGGCAAGTACGCCGACGTGTACGCGCTGTGGGGCGAATCGCTCGACCAGGCGCGCGAACTCACGACCCGCGTGCGCGCCGAGGCGGCAAAGCACGGGCGCAGCGTGCGCTTCTCGGTGTCGTTCCGTCCGATCCTGGCGGACACCGAAGAGGCCGCATGGGCGCGCGCCGAGAACATCCTGGCGGAAACGAAACGCCTGCGCGTGGTGCAGGGCTACAACCGCGGCGGCCCGCAGCAAAGCGAAGGCGCCAAGCGCCTGCTGGCCGCGGCCGAGAAGGGCTCGCGCCTGGACAAGCGGCTGTGGACCGCGGTCGCGCAGGAGATCGGCGGGCGCTCCAACAGCACCGCGCTGGTCGGCACGCCCGAGCAGGTGGCCGACGCACTGCTCGACTACTACGACCTGGGCGTGACCACCTTCCTGATCCGCGGCTTCGATCCGCTCGAAGACGCGACGGACTATGGGCGCGCGCTGATTCCACGCACGCGCGAACTCGTCGCGCAGCGCCTGCAATCGCAGCGCAAGGCGGCCTGAGCCATGAGCGCCGTCCTGTCCATCGACCGCCACGCGGCCCAGCCGCTGAAGCTGCACGCGAACCCGCAGCAGAAGCACTGGTTCGACCCCATCCCGCCGCGCCCCACCGTGCAGGCCGAGCGCCGCCACCGGCAGGAACGCCTGGCGGGCGCCTTCCGCCTGTTCGCGCGCTTCGGCTTTGCGCAGGGCCTGGCCGGCCACATCACGGCGCGCGACCCCGAGCTGACCGACCATTTCTGGGTCAACCCGCTGGGCGTGCACTTCTCGCGCATCAAGGCGTCCGACCTGCTGCTCGTCAATTCAAAGGGTGAAACGGTCGTCGGCGACCGGCCGCTCAACAAGGCCGCCTTCGCGATCCACGCCGCGATCCACGAGCACAACCCGAACATCGTGGCCGCCGCCCACACGCACTCGACCTACGGCAAGGCCTGGTCCACGCTGGGCCGCAAGCTCGACACGCTCACGCAGGACAGCTGCGTGTTCCACGACGACGTGGCGCTGTTCGACGACTTCACCGGCATGGTGGTCGACACCAGCGAGGGCGATCGCATTGCTCGCGCGCTGGGCGACAAAAAGGGCGCCATCCTCAAGAACCACGGCATCCTGACGGCCGGCCCCACCGTGGAGGCCGCGGCGTGGTGGTACATCGCGCTGGACAACGCCTGCCACACGCAGCTGCTGGCCGAGGCAGCAGGCACGCCGCAGCCGATCGACGAGGCCACTGCGCGCCACACGCACGGCCAGATCGGCGGGCCCGAAGGCGCCATCCATTCCTTCGACAGCCTGTACGAAGGCCTGGTCGAGGCCGAACCCGAACTCCTGCTTTGATGACGAACCCCCGGAGCCTTTCCCCGATGAACGCATCCCTTTCCCGCCGCAGCGTGCTGCGCACCGGCGCCGCTGCCGCCGTGGTCGCCTCGGGCGGCCTCATTGCCTCGCAGGCCTTCTCGCAGCAGGCGCGCAAGCTCACCTTCGCCTGGAACGCCGCCGCGTTCTGCCTCTCGCCCGTGGTGGTGGCGCAGGAGCGCGGCTACTTCGAGCGCAACGGCCTGCAGGTGGACCTCATCAACTACACGGGCTCGACCGACCAGCTGCTCGAATCGCTCGCCACCGCCAAGGCCGACGCGGCCGTGGGCATGATCCACCGCTGGCTCAAGCCGCTCGAGTCGGGCTTCGACGTGAAGATCGTCGGCAGCTCGCACGGCGGCTGCGTGCGCCTGGTGGGCGCCAAGGACGCGGGCGCCACCAGCCTGGCCAGCCTCAAGGGCAAGATCATCGGCGTGTCGGACATCGCGAGCCCGGGCAAGAACTTCTTCTCGATCCTCCTCGCGAAGAACGGCATCGACGCCGACCGCGACGTGACCTGGCGCCAGTACCCGGCCGACCTGCTCGACATCGCGGTGAAGAAGGGAGAGATCCACGCCATCGCCGACGGCGACCCGAACGTCTACCTCATCGAGAAGCGCAACCAGGGCACCTTCGTCGAGCTCGCGAGCAATCTCTCGGGCGAGTACAAGGACAAGGTCTGCTGCATCGTCGGTGCGCGCGGCGAGCTGGTGCGCAAGGACAAGGCCACCGTCGCCTCGCTGGTGCGCGCCATCGCGCAGGCCTCCGACTACGTGGCCGAGAACCCGAACGAGTCGGCCAAGCTCTTCGCCAAGTACTCGCCCAAGGTGCCGGTCGAAGACCTGCGCGCGCTGCTGGGCACGCTCACGCACAACCACCACCCGCTGGGCCGCAAGCTGCGCGACGAGGTGGAGTTCTACGCGCGCGACTTCCGCGGCGTCGGCGTGCTCAAGAAGACCACCGACCCGGTGCGCTTCGCGGAGCACGTGTCTTTCGATCCGCTGGCATGAGCGCCGTCATCGACCGGGTGCTGGAAGCACCGCCGGCACCGGGCAGTTGGCGTCGCCCCGGCATCGAGAAGGCCGCGCCGGCTTCCGTGTTCGCGCGCCCCGCCGAAGGCTTCTGGCGCACCGGCGCGCTCGCGAGCGCGGGGTGGGTCGCGCTGGGCCTGCTCACCGTCTACTGGCCCAACAAGGCCGTGGGCTTCAGCGACTGGGCCTATACCGACGAATTCGGCATTGCCGCCATTGCCATCGGTGCGGCGCTGCTGCTCGTGGCGCTGCTCGGCGCGCGCGCGGGCCGCGTGGCGCGCACGCTGCGACCGGCCGGGCCCTGGCTGGTCGCGCTGCCGGTGCTGTTCGCCCTCTGGGAGATCGCCACCGCCAAACTCGCACTGCTGCCCACGCCGTTCTTCGCGCCGCCGCAGAGCCTCATCGAGACCTACATCGACGACTGGCGCCGCCTCGGCGAAAGCCTGGCGCATTCGGCGCGGCTGCTCGCCCACGGCTTCGTGCTGGGCGCGCTGGCGGGCTTTCTCACGGGCGTGACCATCGGCTGGTCGCGCATCGCGGGCTACTGGGTGCATCCGGTGCTGCGCTTCGTGGGGCCGGTGCCGGCCTCGGCGCTGCTGCCGCTGGCGTTCTTCTTCTTTCCGTCGAGCTATGCGGCGGCCGTGTTCCTCATCGCGCTGGCCACGGGCTTTCCGGTGGCGGTGCTCACCTGGTCGGGCGTGGCGGGCGTCAACCGCAACTACTACGACGTGGCGCGCACCATGGGTGCGAGCGAGCGCTTCCTGGTGCTGCGCGTGGCCATTCCCGCCGCGCTGCCGCAGGTGTTCGTGGGGCTGTTCATGGGGCTGGGCGCTGCCTTCTCGGTGCTGGTGACGGCCGAGATGATGGGCGTGAAGGCCGGGCTGGGCTTCTACCTGTCGTGGGCGCAGGGCTGGGCGTCGTACTCGAACATGTACGCCGCGCTGATCGTGATGGCGCTGCTGTGCTCGGGCCTGATCACGCTGCTGTTCAAGGTGCGCGACCGCGTGCTGTCGTGGCAGAAGGGGACCGTCAAATGGTAGCCACCGCGCAAGCCGAAGCGGGTGTGCGCCAGGCCGGCGCGCAGATCGACATCCAGGGCGTGAGCCACTGGTTCGACGTGCCGGCCGGGCCGCTGCAGGTGCTCGACGACATCGACCTCACGGTGAAGCCCGGCGAGTTCGTCGCGCTGCTCGGGCCGAGCGGCTGCGGCAAGTCGACGCTGCTGCGCCTCGTCGCCGGGCTGGAGCCCGCCACGGCCGGGCGCATCACACAAGACGGCGAACCCATCACGCGGCCCGACCCGTCGCGCATCGTCGTGTTTCAAGACCCGACGCTCTACCCCTGGCGCAGCGTGTGGGACAACGTGGCGCTCGGCCTGCAGGCGCGCGGTGTGCTCAAGGCGCAGCGCGGGCGCGTCGACGAAGCGCTGAAGCTCGTCGGCCTCACCGACTTCGCCAAAGCCTTTCCGCACCAGCTCTCGGGCGGCATGGCGCAGCGCGTGGCGCTGGCGCGCGCGCTGGTCAACGACCCGCAGCTGCTGGTGCTCGACGAGCCGCTGGGCAAGCTCGACTCGCTCACGCGCATCGCGATGCAGAGCGAGCTGGTCAACCTGTGGCAGCGCGCGGGCTTCTCGGCGCTGCTGGTGACGCACGACGTGGAAGAGGCGCTGTTCCTCGCCAACCGCGTGATCGTGCTGAGCGACCGGCCGGCGCGCATCGCGGCGGAGCTCGTGGTCGATTTGCCGTACCCGCGCCATCGCGGGCACGCGCGTCTTGCTGAGCTGCGCCACGAAGCGCTGCGCCACTTGGGGCTCGACGCCACCTGGTGACATGAACGCAACGCCCGAGGCCGATTGGCTCAACCTGCTGATCGGCCTGCTCCAGGGCGCTCAACTCCAGCTGCTGCGCATGCTCGACGCGCTGGGCCTCGTGCGCCATGTGCACGGCCAGCCGGCCTGGCCGTGGGCGCACCGGCTGTCGGGCGAGAACCTGCTGATCGACCTGGGGCAAGCGCGCAGCCTCGCGTGGACGCTGGCGTGCGTCGGCGTGGCTTTGCTGCTGCTGTCGGTCGCGTTGCTCTGGCGGCGCCCGCGCTGGTACCTGCTCGCGCTGGTGCCGATGCTGCTGATCGCTGCGCCCTGGCCCCACGCGAACGTGGTGCTCGTGCCTGCGACGCCGGCGAGCTTCCACGCGTCGCCGACCGGCTTCACGGCCACATCGATCGCGCAAGGCCGCGCGCTCTACGCGCAGCACTGCGTGAGCTGCCACGGCACCGACGGCAAGGGCGAAGGGCCGCTGGCCGCCTCGCTCGCCGTGTGGCCGCCGAACCTCACGGGCCCGCTGCTGTGGCGCCGCGCCGATGGAGACCTGCTCTGGCGCGTGCTTCACGGCACGGCCACCATGCCCGGCTTCGGCGGCCCGCTCGACGCGGCCGATGCCTGGGCGCTCATCGACTACATGAAGGCGCAGGGCGCGGGCCAGAGCCTGCGTGCGCTGGGCCACTGGCCGCAGCCCGTCGGCCTGCCCGACATGGCGGTGCGCTGCGGCGCGCAGGCGCCCCGGTCGCTCGCGCAGTCGCGCGGGCAGCGCGTGCGCGTCGTGGCGGGCGCGGTCGCGCCCAGCGAAGACCCGCGCCTGGTGACGGTGCAGCTGCTGCCGCCCGGTTCGAAGGCGGCGGGCGTCACCGCCGATTGCGTGGCCGATTCACCGGCCGCGTGGGAGGCGCTGGCGCTCATCGCGGGCACCGACCAGCTCGCGGGCATGCAGCTCATCGCCGACCGCGACGGCTGGCTGCGCGTGCGCGGCCTGCCGGGGCAGGCCGGCTGGTCCGACGACGACCTGCTGTGCCGCAGCGACAGCCCACCGACTGCCTCGGCGAAAGGCGCCGTGCTGCCACCCGATGGCCTGGGCGCGCTCATCGCGCGCATGGACGCCGAGCCGGTGCGCTTCGTCAAGGGCGGCTTCATCCACTGATTTCCTTTTCACTGCTTCCACGGAGAACGAACCCATGACTTCACACCTCGACCGATCGCGCCGCCAGCTGCTTGCCGGCGGCCTTGCCGCCGCCACGACCGCCACCTTTCCTGCCTTCGTTCGCGCGCAGGGCCGCCCGGTGCTCAAGGCCGGCGACCAGAAGGGCGGGCTGCGCGCGTTGCTCGAAGCGGCGGGCGGGCTCGAAGGGCTCGGCTACGACATCCAGTGGTCGGAGTTCCCCGCCGCTGCGCCGCTGGCCGAGGCGCTCAACGCGGGCGCGGTCGATTCGGGCCCGATCGGCGATGCGCCGCTGATCTTCGCGCTCGCGGCCGGCACGCGCGTCAAGGCCATCGGCGCGAACCGCTCCGACGCCTACGGCACGGCGGTGCTGGTGCGACCCGATTCGCCGCTCAAGAGCGCGGCCGAACTCAAGGGCAAGAGCGTTGCCACCAACCGCGGCTCCATCGGCCACTACGTCACGCTCAAGGCGATCACGGCCGCGGGCCTGAAGCCCGAGGACGTGAACCTGCGCTTCCTCGCGCCGGCCGATGCCAAGCTCGCGCTCACGCAGGGCTCGGTCGATGCCTGGGCCACCTGGGAGCCCTACACCGCGCTGGCCGAAATCAGCCGCCACGCGCGTGTGCTGGTCAGCGGGCGCGGCCTGCTGCCGGGGCTGAGCTACCTCGCCGCGACCGACGCCGCCATTGCCGCCAAGCGGCCGGTGCTGCAGGACTTTCTGCAGCGCGTGGTGAAGGCGCAGCGCTGGTCGTACCGCAATGTCGATGCGTTCTCGGCCACGCTGGCACGCATCATCGGCATTCCGCCCGAGGCGGCGAAGCTGCAGTTCGAGCGCCGCCAGCAGCAGTGGGTGGCCATCGATGCACAGGTCATCGCCGACCAGCAGGGCACGGCCGATTTCTACCGGCAGGTGGGGCTCATCAAGCAGCCGCTCGACGTGAAGGGCACGTTCGACACGGGCTTCGGCACGGCGGCCTAGAACCGTCGTTCGAGCGCCTGCACGCGGAAGTCCTGCGGTGCGATGCCGTAGGCGCGGCGAAAGGCGCGGCTGAAGTCCGAGGCGCTGCGAAAGCCGGCGCCGTAGGCGATGTCGGTCACCATCACATGCGGGTAGCGCGCCAGGTCGCTCGCCGCCTGGCGCAGCCGCAGGCTGCGGATGTAGCTGCCCAGCCCGCCTTCGTGCTGGAACATGCGGTACAGCGTGGGGCGCGGCAGCTGCAGCGCGGCCAGCACGCTCTCGGGCGTGAGGTCGGCGCGGTGCAGGTGCGTCTGCACATGGCGGCGCACCCGGTCGAACATGGCGGCGCGTGCCGCCGCGCGCGCGTTGCCGTCGAAGCCGGCCTGCTTGCCGAAGGCCGACACCACCAGCTGCGCGCCCGTGCGCACCGCGCTCTGCGCCGCCGCCGGTGTCATGCCGCCGATGTGCCGCGCCAGCGAGATCGCGTGCCCCGCCGCCAGCCGCGCCAGCGGCGTGGTGCAGGCCAGCGTGCGCCCGTGCAGGGCCTCGGGGTCGGGGAAGCTCTCCTGCACCAGCGCGCCGGGCACGAAGAAGGTGTGGACGCGGCAGTCGTGGCGCCGCATGCGCACCGGCTGGTTCATGTCCAGCGCAAGGATGGTGGGCGTGCCCGCGGGGGCGGGCGGCGGTTCGTCCTTGCGGCGTGCCCCCGGGGTGGCCCGCACCCGCAGGTCGTCCACGCCGCCTTCCTCGAACACATGGAACACGAAGTCGCGCACGCTGTCGGTCGACACCCGGGCCAGCGAGCGCTCCAGCACCAGCGTGTCGGAGCGGCATTCGGTGAAGACCAGGCCGCCCACGTCGTAGCGGTCGATCGCGGCGTTGAAGGGGCGCTCGAGCGCGTCGCGCGAGGGCAGGGCGTCCATCACATGGCCGACGCGTGCGCGCCAGGCCAGGAACTGCCGGTCGGGCGGCTCTGCGTGCACGTCGAAATGGCTGTGCGCCACGCCCGGGGGACAGAGGGGGCGTTCGGGGGCCGTGGCGGCGCTGTGCGTCATAGGGCGAGGTCGGAGCGGCGCCAAGGGGCTGGAGGGTCCATGCCCGCCAAATAGTACTAACTAAGCGTTAAAAAATCACAGATTTTGCGAAATTCTCCCAAGAACTGAGACGGAAGGTCAAGGCTGTTTACAAAGCGACCTCAGGCTCGCGAGAGGCGTCCTTGCATCGCATTTCGTGGCAGAGGGACGCCGGGTTTACTTTTTTCCCCCAGCGTTGATCGACCGAGCGAGCATTGACATGTCCAAAGGAAGCGCCGAGCTGCGTGCCATTTCGGAACTGGACGACGCACCGCCCTTGAGCCCCGCCGTGGCCGCGAACGCCGCGGCGCGGCTCTTTGCCCAGGCCAACCAGCTGGACCTGGCCAACCTGATGACGGCGGTCGAGCGCGGCGACGTGTGGGCGGCCGCGCGCACGGCGCGGCAGATCCTGTGCGACATCGAGGAGGCGGCCCTGGCGGCGCACGGGCTCGACAGGGCGCACGAAGAAACCGGCGACGAGGGCTTGCTCTCGCCGCGCGAACTGAAGGTGCTGGAGCTCGTGGCCCAGGGTTGGAGCAACCGGCGCGTGGCCGAGGCGCTGCACCGCTCCGACAGCACGGTCGCCAGCCAGATCAAGAGCATCTACCGCAAGCTGTCGGTCCATTCGCGCACGCAGGCCGTGCACGAGGCCACGCGGCGCGGGCTGCTGCGCCCCTCGGGCGCGACGCAGCGCCGGGTGATCAGCTTTCCGGGGTCCGGGCCCGCGCGCGGCTGAGCTCAGGCGGCCTTGCGCGTGCGTGGTTTGGGCGTGCCACCGGACGCCGGCAACTGCTCGCGCAGGTAGTCCAGGAAGGTGCGCACCACCTCGGGCAGCGTGCGGTCGGCCAGCGTCTGCAGCTCGACCGAGCGCCCGCGCATGCCGGGCTCGCGGATCTCGGCCGCCACCAGCTCGCCGCGCTGCACGCGGTCGCGCACCGTGATCTCTCCCGTGATGGCCAGCCCGCCGCCCTGCAGCACGAAGTTGGCGAGGGCCTCGAAACGGTTGCTCACCAGCACGGGCTCGAACACGAGGCCGCGGTTGCTGCAGCCGACGTCGAACAGCTGGCGCACCGTGTTCTCTGGGCTGCCCAATGCGATGGGAAAGGGATGCATCTGCGCCAGCGTCACGCTGCGCGACTTCGCCAGCGCATGGTCAGGCCGCATGATCGCGAACACTGACGCCGCCTGGCGATGCTCGACCCGGATGCCGCGCACCGCCGCGCGGCTGTAGGTCAGGCCGATGTCCGCCTCGCCGAGCAGCACGGCGTCGCTCACCTGCGTCGGGCCGGTGGCATCGAGCCGGAAGCGCACGCCCGGGTACTGTTCGCGGAACGCCGCGATGGTGCGCGGCAGGAACTCGTTGGCGAAGCCCGAAGAACAGGCGATGCGCACCCGCCCGCTCAGCGGCCCCTGCAGCGCCTGGATGTCCGACAGCACGCGCTCGGCCTCCAGTGCGCCGCGCAGCGCGTGCGCCGCCAGCAGCTCGCCCGCGGCGCTGGGCACCATGCCGCGCGGGCGGCGCTCGAACAGCGGCGCGCCCACCAGCGTTTCGAGCGCGGCCACCTGGCGGCTGATGGCCGAGATGCTGACGTTCAGCCGCGCGGCCGCCTCGGTGAGCGAGCCCGTGCGGGCCACTTCGAGGAAGTAGCGCAGCGAGGTTTCCTGCAGGCGGCGGCTGGGCATGGGGGAGTGTGAGGTTTGCAAGGAATGCAAAGGTAGCTCAAGAAAATAGCAATTGTTGAAAAGGTGCCCGCTTTTTATGCTGCGCAGATCCCCGGTTCTCCGTCCTGCTCCCTTCTGCGCTGCCATCCATGCCCACCCCTTCCCCTCGCTTCCCTCGTGCCACCCGCCGCCTGTTGGCGCTGCTCCCCACGGCCGTCCTGCTGCTGGGCCACGGCCTCGCGCAGTCGGCCGAACTCTCGCCGGCCCAGGCTGAGCGCCATGCGCAGGGCACCTACCGCGAGTACTTCGAGCTGCTGGCGCTGCCCAACGACGCCACCGTGCCGGAAGACATCCGCAAGAACGTCGACTGGCTGGAGCAGGCCTTCCGCAAGCGCGGCTTCACGACGAAGCAGCTGCCCAACAACGGCAAGCCGATGCTCTACGCCGAGTTCCCGGGCAGCGACCCGGCGCGCAAGACGGTGCTCTTCTACATGCACCTCGACGGCCAGCCGGTGATCCCCGCGCAGTGGGCGCAAAAGAGCCCGTGGACGCCCGTGCTCAAGCGCAAGACGGACAAGGGCGAGTGGGAAGAGATCGATGCGGCCCCGCTCTTCAGCGGCCCGCTGGACCCCGAGTGGCGCGTGTTCGGCCGGGCCTCGGCGGACGACAAAGGCCCGATCATGATGTTGCTGGCGGCCATCGACGCGCTGAAGGCCGGCGGCGGACAGCCGGCGGTCAACGTGAAGGTGATCCTCGACAGCGAGGAAGAAAAAGGCTCGCCGTCCATCAGCCAGGTCATGCAGGCCCACCGCGAGCTGCTGCGCAGCGACGCCATCGTGATCCACGACGGCCCCATGCACGCCACCAACCGGCCCACGCTGGTGTTCGGCAACCGCGGCGCGGCCGATGCGCGGCTCACCGTGTACGGCGCCAAGGTCCCGCTGCACAGCGGGCACTACGGCAACTACGCGCCCAACCCGGCGCAGCGCCTGGCCAGCCTGCTGGCCACGATGAAGGACGACACCGGCCGCGTGACCGTGCCCGGCTACTACGACCGCGTGAAGATCGGCGAGGCCGAGCGCAAGATCATGGCCGCCGTGCCCGACGACGAGGCCGCGCTCAAGCGCCGCCTGGGCATCGCCCGCACCGACCGGGTCGGCGCCAACTACCAGGAGGCGATGCAGTACCCCTCGCTGAACGTGCGCGGCATGGCCTCGGCGGCCGTGGGCGACAAGGTGGCGAACATCGTCCCCGACAAGGCCGAGGCCGAGATGGACCTGCGCACCACGCCCGACTCCGACGCGCCCTACCTGGGCAAGCTGATCGAAGCGCACATCGTCAAGCAGGGCTACCACCTCGTGAAGGGCGCACCCACCGACGAGGAGCGCGCCCGCTACGACAAGCTCGCCAGCTTCAGCTACCGCAGCGAGGGCGCCGACGCGGCGGGCTCGCCGATCAACTCACCCATCGGCCAGTGGGCCTACAAGGCGCTGACCGACACCTTCGGCACCGCGCCCGAGCCGGTGCGCATCCGCATGATGGGCGGCACCGTGCCGACGGCGGAAATCGTGCGCGTGCTGCAGGTGCCGTTCGCGATCATTCCGCTGGTGAACGCCGACAACAACCAGCACGCGGCGAACGAGAACCTGCGCATGGGCAACTACGTGACCGGCGTGCAGACGGTCTACGCGCTGATGACGCACGGGTTCTGAGCCCCCGAACGGGGCGGGTGCTCGTCAGGCCCCCTTGCCGGGCTTCTGCGCCTGCTCGCATTCCACCTGGATCAGCTCGCGCTGGTCCAGCGTCGCGCCGAAGCGCACCGCGCTCAGGCAGCCGCCCCACACGCAGCCCGTGTCGGTCGACAGCAGGTCGGGCCGCGAGAGCCAGCCCAGCGTCGACCAGTGGCCGAAGGCGACGGTGGCCGCGGCCGTCTTGCGGCCCGGCACGTCGAACCACGGCAGGTAGCCCTCGGGGCCGGGAATGGCGCCGTCCTTGCTCTCGAACTCCATCACGCCCTCGGGCGTGCAATAGCGCAGCCGGGTCAGTGCATTGACGATCACGCGCAGGCGCGCATGGCCCGTGAGCGCGTCGTCCCAGTGGTCGGGCGTGTTGCCGTACATCTCGTGCAGGAAATCGCCCAGCGCGGGCCCGCGCAGCACCGACTCGACCTCCGACGCCAGCGCCAGCGTGTCGCCCACCGTCCACTGCGGCAGCACGCCGGCATGCACCATCAGCAGGTCGCCGCCGCCGACCTGCATGTGCAGCGCCATGTGCTGCTGGCGCAGCCAGTCGAGCATCGCCTCGCTGTCGGGGGCGGACAGCAGGCCGGCCACCGTGTCCTTGCGGCCGCCCTTGCGCACGCCGTGCGCCACGCCCAGCAGGTGCAGGTCGTGGTTGCCCAGCAGGCTGCGTGCCGAGGCGCCGTAGCCCTGCAGGCGGCGCAGCACCGCGGCCGAATCGGGGCCCCGGTTGACCAGGTCGCCGAGCACCACGAGCGTGTCGCGGCTGGGAGAGAAATCGATCTTGTCGAGCAGCCGGCCCAGGGGGACATCGCAGCCCTGGACGTCGCCGATACAGTAAAGTGACATTCCCTCATTCTCTCCCCCCGTTCATGGATGTCTTCCTGCTGGCCTTGCTGACCACCCTCAATGCGGTGTTCGCAATGTCCGAAATGGCCCTTTCCACCAGCCGCCGCGCACGCCTCGCGGCCTTGGCCGAAACGGGGGACACCGGGGCGGAGGCTGCGCTGAAGCTGATGGAATCGCCCACGCAATTCCTCTCGACCGTGCAGATCGGCATCACCTCGATCGGCATGCTCAGCGGCATCGTGGGCGAGGCCGCCTTCGCGGCGCCGCTCGCGGTGTGGATGGAAAGCCTGGGCATGGGCGCCGGCACCTCCAGCATCGTGTCGACCGCGGTGGTGGTGACCTGCATCACCTTCTTCACCATCATCTTCGGCGAGCTGGTGCCCAAGCGCATCGGCCAGCTGTACCCCGAGCCGGTGGCGCGCTTCGTGTCGCGCCCCATGCGCGGGCTGGCCAAGGGCGCCAAGCCCTTCGTGTGGCTGCTGGCCGGCGCCACCGCCACCACGCTGAAGCTGCTGCGCATCGACGCCAACGCCGCGCGCTCGGTGACCGAAGAAGAAATCTCGGCCAGCCTTGAAGAAGGCGTGGACGCCGGCGTGATCGAGCAGCACGAGCACCAGATGGTGCGCAACGTGTTCCACCTGGACGACCGCCGCCTGTCGTCGCTCATGATCCCGCGCGCCGACATCGAATGGCTCGACGCCTCCAACACCGTGGCGCAGGCGCTGCAGAAGGTGGCGGACGCCGCGGCGCTCAACCTCGTGCACTCGTGGTACCCCGTGTGCCGCAACTCGCTGGACGACGTGGTCGGCGTGATCAGCGTGGCGCACCTGCTGCGCCTGGGCTCCGCCCACAAGGGCGTGCTCGGCCAGGAGGCCACGCCCGCCGTGTTCGTGCCCGAGACGCTCACCGGCATGGAGCTGCTCGAGCAGTTCCGCACGCGCGCCGGCCGGCTGGTGTTCGTGGTCGACGAGTACGGCGTGGTGCAGGGCCTCATGACCCCGCGCGACCTGCTCGAGGCCATCACCGGCGAGCTGCAGCCCGGCATGCAGGCCGACGCCTGGGCGCACCAGCGCGCCGACGGCATGTGGGAGCTCGACGGCCTCATGCCCGTGTCGGAACTGCGCGCGCGCCTGGGCATCCGCGAACTGCCGGACGAAGAGCGCGGGCGCTACAACACCGTGGCCGGCCTGCTCATGTCCGTGTCGGGCCACCTGCCCGCCGTGGGCGAGCACATCGACTGCGCGGGCTGGTGCTTCGAGGTCGTGGCGCTCGAAGGGCGCCGCATCGACCGCGTGCTGGCGTCGCCGGACCCGGCCGCGCCGCAAGAAGACTGAAGAGGAGGGCGCGGCCATGCTGTCGCTGCTTGCACTGAGTTGCCCCCAATGCTCGGCCCCGCTGCCGCGCGCGGCGCGCTGGCGCACCGTCAACTGCGGCTACTGCGGCGCCACCATCACGCGCGGCACCGAGACCGTCGAGCGCGAGAGCTTTCGCGCCGCCTGGCGCCGCGCCAACGCGGCGCAGCTGTCGGACACCGGTCGCCTCCTGCAATGGCGCGGCGCGCACTACCGTGTGCTCGCGCCGCTGGGCCAGGGCGAACACAGCGAGGTGCTGCTGGCCGAACGGCTGGGCGCCGTGCCCGAGCGCGTGACGATCAAGCTCGCGCGTGAAGCGGCGGGCAACGCCGTGCTGGCGCGCGAGGCCGCCGTGCTGCAGGCGCTGCAAGCCCTGTCGGTGCCCGGCGCGGCTTACTTCACGCGGCGGCTGCCGCAGCCGCTGGGCCTGGGCGTGGCGCAGGGCCTGGGCGACGGCGAACGGCAGGCGCTGGTGCTGCGCCACCCGACCGGTTTCTGGGGCAGCCTGCAAGAGGTGCAGCAGGCCAATCCGCAAGGCATCGATGCCCGCCATGCCGTCTGGCTCTGGCGGCGCATGCTCGAGGTGCTGGCCTTCGTGCACGGCGCCGGCTGGACGCACCGCGCGCTCGCGCCCGCGCATGCGCTCGTGCATCCGCGCGACCACGGCGTGTTGCTCATCGGCTGGTCGCAGGCCAGGCAGGACGTGTCGGGTGGCGCCATCGGGCGCGACCTGATGGCGTCGGCGCGCAGCGTGCGCGCGCTGCTGTCCGACAGCGCCACCTCCGCGCCGCTGGCCGCCTTGCTGCGCGAATGCAGCGACGACGCCGTGGCCTGCGAGCGCCTGGGCGCGCAGGGCATCGAGCAGGCGCTGTCGGTGGCCTCGCGCGAGGCCTTCGGGCCGCCGCGCTTCGTTCACTTCGACCCCGCGCCGGCCGGCTAGCCGCCAGCCTTTCACTTTTCCTCACGAAGGAGCACGTCCATGGGTTACGGAAACTACTCGCACGCCGCCCACGCGGCCATCGTGGCCGACCGCGCCGCCAAGTCCGGCAGCGAAGTCTTCACGCAGACCGCCACGCACGCGCTCATGAACCCGCAGGGGCTCAAGGTGCGCGAGTCGCGCGACAACGCCGACCATCCGAACTCGCTGGGCATCGCCTTCGCGCTCGACGTCACCGGCTCGATGGGCGACATCCCGCAGACCCTGGCGCGGCGCGAGCTGCCCACCTTCATGAAGCTCTTGACCGACTGCGGCGTGGCCGACCCCCAGCTGCTCTTCATGGCCATCGGCGACGCCACCTCCGACCAGGCGCCGCTGCAGGTGGGCCAGTTCGAATCGACCGCCAACCTCATGGACCAGTGGCTCACCTGGAGCTACCTCGAAGGCGGCGGCGGGGGCAGCGGCGAAGAAAGCTACGAGCTCGCCTTCTACGTCATGGCGCAGCACACCGACATGGACTGCTGGGTCAAGCGCAAGAAGCGCGGCTACCTGTTCGTCACGGGCGACGAGCTGCCGTACCCGGCCGTGTCGCGCCACCAGGTCGAAGGGCTGATCGGCGAGAAGCTCGACGAGGACATTCCCATCGAAGAGGTCATCGCCGCCGCGGCCGAGACCACGCACCTGTTCTTCCTGATCCCCGACGCGCAGCGCCGCCGCCGCTGCGAGCCGCGCTGGCGCGAGCTGCTCGGCGACCACGTGATTTGCATGGACTCGCCCGACGACGCCTGCGCGGTGGCGGCCGGCATCGTCGCGCTCACCGAGAAGGCCGTGCCCAGCCTCGACGCGCTGGCCGGCGTGATGGCCGCCACCGGCATGGCCAAGGAGCGCGTGGGCGGCGTGCTGCACGCGCTCGACGGCTACGCCGCGCTGCTCGATCCGACCGCACCGCGCCGCGCCACGCCGGCCGCCGGTCACGGGGCGCGCAGCTCGTGGTGGAAGCGGCTCTTCGGTTGACGGCCTGCTGTTGACTTCGACGCGCTACGTCTCGCTGCTCGGCCTCGGTTTCGGCGACTGCGGCAAGGGCCGCTTCACCGACTTCCTGTGCGGCGCCTGGGGCGCGCACACCGTGGTGCGCTTCAACGGCGGCGCGCAGGCCGGCCACAACGTGGTGCTGGCCGACGGCCGCCACCACACCTTCTCGCAGTTCGGCGCCGGCAGCTTCCATGCCGGCGTGGCGACCGTGCTGGCGAGCCCGGTGGTGGTGCACCCGACGGCGTTGCGCGTCGAGGCCGAGGTGCTGCAGCGCGCGGGTGTGCCCGACGCTTTTGCGCGCCTGTTCATCGACGCGCGCTGCCGCGTGACCACGCCTTTTCATCAGGCTGCTGGCCGCCTGCGCGAATGGGTGCGCGGCGCGGCCGCGCATGGCAGCTGCGGCGTCGGCGTGGGCGAGACCGTGCGGCAGGCGCTGGCCGCGCCGGAAACGACGCTGCACTACGGCGACCTTGTTCACCCCGCGCGCACGCTCGACAAACTCGAAGCCCTGCGCCTCGCGCTGCACCGCGAGTTCGCGAACGAGCAGCCTTCGTCGGCCGGTGCCGAGCAAGAGCTGGCCGTGCTCGCCGATGCCTCGCTCGCACAACGCTGGCTCGACGCCGTGCAGCCCAGCCTGCGCCAGTCGCCGCCCGCGAGCGCCGACACCATCGGCGAACGGCTCGCGCTTCAAGGCACCGTGCTGTTCGAAGGCGCGCAGGGCGTGCTGCTCGACGAGTGGCGCGGCTTTCATCCGCACACCACCTGGAGCACTGTTTCCACCGCCGCTGTCGAGGCGGTGCTGCGCGACGTGGGCATCGCATCGCCCGTTCAGCACCTGGGCGTGCTGCGCAGCCACCTCACTCGGCACGGCGCCGGTCCGCTGCCCACGCACGACCGCGCGCTCGATGCGCGGCTGGCCGAGCCGCACAACGCCGACGACGGCTGGCAGGGCGCGTTCCGCCGTGGCCACCCCGACGCGGTGCTGCTGCGCTATGCGCTCGCCGCCGCCGGGCCGCTCGACGGGCTGCTCGCCAGCCACCTCGATGCGCTCACGCGTGCGGGCCTGCGCTGGTGCACCGGCTACCGCGATGCCGACGGGCACACGCTGTCATCGCTGCCGTTCGGCGATGCGACCGACCTGGACCATCAGCACGCGCTCACCCGCCTGCTGGAGGGCGCCCAACCTTTGTATGACCCGCAAGCCGTCGCCCACGCACCCGAGTGGGTGCGGCGCGTGGAAGCCCTCAGCGGCCTGCCCGTGCGCTTCGGTGCGTTCGGCCCGGTGCGCGAGGCCGTCCGCGCGCGCGACCTGCTGCGCTGACCTGATGAGAAAGCCTGCGTGACCCCCAACCTCTTCCTGATCGCCGGTGCCGTGCTGAGCGCCATCGCCGCGCTCTTGCACATCTGCGTCATCTTCGGCGGCCCGTCCTGGTACCGCTTCTTCGGCGCGGGCGAGCGCATGGCCGCGAGCGCCGAGGCCGGCCACCTGTACCCCGTGGCCGTCACGCTGGTCATCGCCGGCATGCTGGGCGTGTGGGCCGCCTACGCGCTGGCAGGCGCCGGCGTGTTGCAGCCGCTGCCCTTGCAGGCGCTGGTGCTGCCCGCCATCACCGCCGTGTACCTGCTGCGCGGCCTTGTCGCCGTTGCGATGTGGCTGTTCGACCGGCGCCGCCTCAGTGCTTTCTGGGTGTGGAGCTCGCTCGTGTGCTTCGTGTACGGCGTGGTGCACCTCATCGGGCTCGTGCAGGTCTGGGACACGCTCTGACCACGACCCGCCACCGCACTCAAGCAGAATCCGAATCGAAGCATCCTCGTCCTGTTTTCCCTCCCACGATCGACACCATGACCACTCCCGAAGACATCTACACCGAACCCCCCGCCGATCCCGACACGCTCGCCAACCTGGGCCCGCTGCGGCCGCTGGCCGGCATCTGGGAGGGCACGAAGGGCGTCGACGTCAAGCCGAAGAAAGAGGGCCCGAAGACGCAGGTCTACGTCGAGCACTACGAGCTGCAGCCCATCGACGCGCAGACCAACGGCCCGCAGCTGCTGTACGGCCTGCGCTACCACACCTACATCCACAAGCCCGGCCTCACCAAGATGTACCACGACCAGGTCGGCTACTGGCTGTGGGAGCCGGCCACCAGCACCGTGTTTCTCACGCTGGCCATTCCGCGCGGACAGGTGGCCATGGCCAGCGGCCACGTGAAGCCCGGCGACACCGAGTTCACGCTCAGCGCCGAGCACGGCAGCCTGGTGAACGGCATCGTGTCGAACCCGTTCCTGGAGCGCGCCTTCACCACGGTGGCGTGGAACATCACGGTGAAGATCAACGCCGACGGCACCTGGTCGTACGACCAGGACACCGTGATGCAGATCCTGGGCCAGGCCGAGCCCTTTCACCACACCGACCGCAACACGCTCACGCGCGTCGGCGAGCCGGGGCTCAATCCGCTGGCGAAGACGGCGGCGGCCTGAGGCCGTTCAGTCGGCGGGCGGCTTCGGCGTGCGCAGGCGCCGCAGCCGCACGGTGAGTTCCTTCACCAGCTGAAGCTCCCCGCGCCGCTGCGCCACCTCCAGCGCCTGCGCGAACGAGGCCTCGGCCTTCGCGGCGTCGCCGAGCGCCAGTGCGAGCAGGCCCTGCAGCCGCCACGCGGCGGTGAACTCGGGGTCGAAGGCCAGCGCCTTCTCGACATGCATCAGCGCCGTGGGCGCGTCGTCGCGCCGGTGGTGCGCCAGCGCCAGGCTCATGCGCAGCAGGGCGCCGTCGCGGCCGGCGGCCAGCAGGCGTTCGAGCGCCTCGGGCGAGGGGCCGGGTGGGGTGGTGGCGGTGTTCATGGCATTCGTTCGACCTTCCTTGAGGGACTTTGAGCGCCGGCCTGCGGGCACATCAATATCAAAGAATAATCTTTGATATTTAAAAACGCAGGCGCCCCGATGAATCTCCCTACCTCCGTCTGGCTGTTCCAGTCTCTCCACGCGCTGGGCATGGCGCTGTGGCTGTCGATTGCCGTGCGCAACAACTGGCGCGGCTTCGCGGGCTCGGTGTTTGCGGTCGGGGGCACGATGTCGATGGCGCCGTTGCGCGTCGATCCGGCCATCGACACGCCCTTGCTGACGCGCGCCATCCGCTCGGTGGCGCTGCACCGCGCGGCGCTGGGCGTGGTGCTGGTGTTGCAGCTCGGCGCGGCGCTGGCGTTCTGGGCCGGCGGCGCGATGCTGGTGGTCGGTGGCGACCTAGCCGCCGCGCGGCCGTGGCTCAACCTGGGGCTGGCCGGCTTTGCTGCCTTTCTGTTCGCGATGCACCTGGGCGGCCTGTGGTTCGGCTACTGGATACGGCAAGAGGGCCTGCAACTCACGCACCTCGTGCTGCTCTTGTGGGTGCTGGCGGCGTTCTTCCTGTTCAACCTGTCATGGCATTGATGCCGCCTTCGTCCTACGCGCGGGGTGAGGCCACGCCCACAGCCCGCGCGACGCGCTGCATCCACCATCAGCCTCCATGAACAGAGTGATTCTTGCGTTCCTGGGTGGGGTTGCCTGCGCTGCCGCCGTGGTAGCCATCGCGGAGCCCGTGAGAGTGCCCGTCGACAGCGACGACAAGGGCACGGCCTACATCGCGCCCAATGTGAACTCCACCGAAACCTCGGCCCGCACGAACGGCGCCACGGTCGGCGTGCAGCGCCCCGACGGCAGCGCTTTGGAAGCCGGCACCGACACGTCTGGCAAGCGGCCCACCTATTCGGTCGGTGCCAAGACCGGCGGCGACGTCTCCTTCTCGGGCGGCGCGCATTCGGATGGCAAGGCCAACACCGGCGTGAAGGCCGGCATCACCATCAAATACTGATCGGTCAGACCATCGTCGCGTAGACGATGAAACCCTCGTGCTTCGCGACCTTGTCGTAGAGCGTGCGCCCGGCCGCGTTGGTCGTGTGCGTCTGCCAGTACACGCGCTGCCCGCCCGCGCCGCGCACCGCGTCGTACACGCCCTGGATCAGTTGCCGGCCTACGCCCCGGCCGCGTTCGGACGACTGCGTGAACAGGTCCTGCAGGTAGCAGGTCGGCTCGATGCGCGTCGTGCTGCGGTGGAACAGGTAGTGCACCAGCCCCACCAGTTGTCCCTCGCGCTCGGCCACCAGCGCATGCACCGGTTCGTACGGATCGAAGAAGCGCTGCCACGTGACCTGCGTGATCGCCTCGGGCAGGGCCGTGGGGCCCTCGCGGCCGTAGAAGGCGTTGTAGCCGTCCCAGAGCGGCTTCCAGGCGGCGAAGTCGTCGGGCGTGGGCGGGCGGATCAGGAGCGCGGGCGTGGTCATGAGGTCAGGGGGCCTTTCCATTGGGCACGGATGTGTTGCGCGCCGCGATGGCAGCGGCGGTGGTCGCGGCGTTGACAGGGCAGGCCGGCAACGCCACCGGCACTGCCGCGGGCATGGGCTCGGGCACCGGTCCCATCGATTTTTCGAGAAAGTCGAGCATCGCGCGCATCGCCGCGCTGTTGTGGCGGCGCTGCGAGTACGCGGCATACAGCCAGTGCTCGTGCGGCATGTGGTCGCGCAGCACTGGCACCAGCGCGCCGCGCTCCAGGTGCGACTGCGCCAGCGGCTCGGGCACGTAGGCCACGCCCACGCCGCGCAGCGCCAGCTCGATCAGCGCCACCGCGTCGTTGGCCTCCATGCGGCTGTGCACCGCCACGTCGTGCGGCTGGCCGTCGGTTTCGAACGGCAGGTGCGTGGTGGGCATCGGCGAATAGCTCAGCACGTCGTGGCGCGCCATGTCCTCGGGCACCTGCGGAATGCCGCGCTGCGCCCAGTAGGCGGGCGACGCGCACACCACCATGTCGAAGCGCACCAGCCGGCGCACGATCAGGTTCATGTCGTCGATGCGCCCGCCCGTCAGGTGGATGTCGATGCCTTCCTCGATCAGGTCGATGTCGTGGTTGGTGAAATTCAGGCTCACGTACACGTCGGGATAGAGCTTGATGAACTCCGCGATCACGTCCGAAAGCCAACCTGCGATGAGGCCGTGCGGCGCGCTCATGCGCAGGCGCCCGCGCGGGTGCGAGCCGTGCGCCTGCAGGTCGTTGAGCGTGTTCTCGGCCATCGTCACCAGCTCGGTGCTGCGCTCCAGCAGCACCTCGCCCGCGTCGGTGAGGCTCAGCGAGCGGGTCGAGCGGTTGAGCAGGCGCACGCCGCTGCGCGCTTCCAGCTCGGCCACATAGCGGCTGACCGTCGCCTTGGACATGCCCAGCGACAGGGCCGCGCGGGAGAAGCTGCGCCGGAACGCGACTTCGCGGAACGTTTTGATGAGATCGAGACCATCCATAGATCGGCGCATTGTTCCAGCATCGGGGGAGGGGGCACGGGTCGTAGGGGCATCCCGGTTTTGCGCCGTGAAAGGGGTGGGGGTGCGTGGCTATACTGCCGCCCGTTGCGCCTGAGGAGGCGCGGCCGGGCTTGGTCTCCCGAAACACCTCTGCGCCCACCTCCCGGAGGCCACGCATGGCGCTCGCTCCCTCGTTACCCGAATCCTCGGCGACTCTCTGCGCCGAATCGCTCGCCCTTCAGGCCTGCGACGACCTCGACAGCTTTCACATGGTGCGCCGCGCGTATGCGTGCATCGAGAAACTCATCGTGCCGCAACATGTGAACGACACCGACGAGGTGTACCCGACGTGCACCGAACTCGGCGCGCTCGTGCGGCTGGTCAATGAAGAGCTGCAGCGGCGAATCGAAGCGGCTGAAGCCACGCTGCAGTCGCTGCGTGCTGTCGTGGCGATACCTAGCCGGGTTGGCCAGTGGGGCGCTCGCCGCTCTCCGTCGGTAGTTGCTGTTGCTGTTGCTGTTGCAACGTCGCCGAGATGCCGTAGAGCGCCAGCATGCCGAGCACGTGCCCGATCGCGACGCCCGGCTCACCCGATTCGATCCGTGCGATCGTCTGGACGTGAACGCCCAAGCGCGTGGCAGCAGCGGCCTGGCCCTCGCCAGCCGTTGTGCGCGCCAGCTTGGCGGCAGCACCGAACGCCTTGATCGCTTGGATCGCGTCGTCTCCGATGTCGGAAGAAATTCGTTTTCCTTGGGCCATGGGGTGATTGTCACTGCTTGCCGGGGAGGCGTCCGGGGCGGGTAGGTACGATCAGGCGGGAGCGGTTCTTGGCGACCACAGCCGGACGTTCGCGTCGGCGGGCAGGGCCTGTCGTTCAAGAAGAGCTCAAGTCCCTTATTGCCTAGATTTCATGCCAGAACTTCCGGTCTACTTCCATATGCAACCTGGCGCCACGCTGCCCAACATCGGGTACTTGGCCCCCTTTCGGGCTGTTGTGATCATCGAGGAGGAAGTCTCCATTGAGTGGCGCGACGATGTCAGCAACTGGTTGGTGAATTCCGGCTGCCTCTACATGATGGCGTGGGGGCTGGACTGCACTTTGTGGGACGACTCTGTCGACTGGGCGAACATAGGTCAATTCCCCTTCGAGGACATTCCAGAGGATCGATTCGTCGTGACGACATGGCATGACAGTGATCCACTGGATGAGGTTTTCTATTTCTGCAAACACACTGCTGCTCATCCGATAGTGGAGCTACCTCAAGCGATCTTGCTGCACATCGCCCGCAATGAGAGTGCAGGCCCGATGCTTAATGCGTATAGCCGCGCCTGATAGGGTGGGCGAGACCTCTGACGCATCCCCAGCCATGAACCTAGTCAGCCTGTCAGCACTTTCCCCCGAGGATGTTCGCGCGATCTGGCGCCTGGCTGCATTGCCCCCCGTGGATGTTCAAGGCGCCGCAGCCTGGTCATTCGAAGGAAACGGCATTCGCACGCGCACGACCTTCCTGAAGGCGTTCCACGAACTGAACCTGTCCGTCATCGAACTGCCGAATCTCCTGAAGACAAACGAACGCGTGTGCGATCTCGCGGGCTATCTCGACCCTTTCTATGACATCTACGTCATCCGGGAATCGAACCATGAGCGCCTCGCGGAGTTCGCTGCTTCGTCCCGCAGGCCTGTGGTCAATGCGATGTCAAACGCCGGCCATCCATGCGAAGTTCTTACGGACGCCTACTTCATCGAAACAACCATAGGCCCGATCCAGAAGGTGCGCATCTGCCTTTGGGGGCCGCCGACAAACGTGTTTCGTTCGTGGCACGAGCTGGCCAGCGTGCTGGGCTTTACGCTGGTTCATGTCTGCCATGAGAGCTTCCACGAGACCATCCCCAACGTCGCCTTTTCATCGGCTTCCCCAGAAGCAGCGGACGTGGTCATCACCGATGGCTGGCCTCGGGGCACGGAGCAGTTGAGCCGTCCGCTGTCCGTCGAAGATCTGACTCGGATGGGCAACCCCGTGCTGTTGCCGACGCCACCGTTCACTGTCAGTGGTGAACTTTCGGTGGACCCTCGTCGCTATCCGCACTTCGTCGGCTACGAGCAGAAGAAGCTCCTCTTGCCGGTGCAAAGAGCGGTGCTTCAATATCTGCTTGCAACCTGAATTGACCGAGGCCAGTCAGTCGAGTGCTGGACGGAATAGAGTCGAGAAAAGCTTGAACAGCCTATGAGCGAGGACTTCATCTCCATCAGCCGATCGCTTGTCGAGGACGCATGGAACAACCCCGACATGTGGGAAGCGAACCTTGCCTCTGCGCAAGCGTTGCTCTCGAAGGTGCTCGTTGAATCCCCTGGCAATGTCCTTGCCCTGACGTGCTTGGGCGCCGTGCTTTCCGATCAAGGCAAGCACAAAGAGGCTGCATCCGCCCTGCAGCGTGCAGTCGAACTCGGCTCCACCGATCGGAACACGTTCTTCAACCTCGGCGTGGCAACGATGAACTTCGGCTCACGCGCGAAAGCCATGTCTGCATTCCGTGGGGCCGAAGGGCTCCAGGCTTCGCCGCTGTCGTGGCCGGCATACTTTGATGCGCAGGCCCATTGAGCCCCCTCCCACCCCAAGCAAGGAGACCCGCATGAGAACGCTGAAAATCATGGAGCACATCTCGCTGGATGGTGTGATCCAGACCTCGGGCGAAGACGGCTTTCCCTACGCGGACTGGACCACGCCCTACCGCAGCCCCGCCGGCCGGGATGAAGTGCTCGCCGCGCATGGCGGGCGCTTCGATCTGCTGCTCGGGCGTCGCACCTACGACCTGTGGTCGGACTACTGGCCCAAGGCGCCGAGCGGCGCGATGGCGGATGGACTGAATGCGGCGACCAAGCATGTCGTGACCCACCGCCCCGAAAGCCTGGCATGGGGCCCGTTCGAAAGCGTGGGACCGGACGTCGTCGAGGGCGTTCGCCGCATCAAGTCTCAGGCTGGCCCGAACCTGATTCTCTGGGGCAGCTCCTCGCTGACATCGACGCTGCTGGAACACGGCCTGGTGGATGACGTCGTGCTGCTCGTCTATCCGGTGCTGCTGGGCGCGGGAAAGCGCTTCTTCGCACAGGGCACTCCACCACGCGCCTTCGAGCTTGTCACCACGAAAGCAATGCCATCGGGCATCCTCCTCAGCGCCTACAAGGTCGTCGGCCCTTTGAAGGCCGGGTAGTCGAACCGCGAAACATCGCGAGCGAAATCACAAGGAACATCTTGATCCACCGCATCCGCACGGCCCTCGTGGCCTGCACATTGGGCGCCGCGGCACTGGCCGTTTCCGCGCAGGTCACCATCGGCTTCATCGGCACGCTCTCCGGCCCCGGGGCCGCGCTCGGGCAGGAACAGTACGACGGCTTCATGCTGGCGGTCGAGCAACGCCAAGGCATGCTCGGCGGCGTTCCCGTGACGGTCCTCAAGGAAGACGACCAGCACAGCCCCGAGCGCGGGGTGCAGCTGGTGCAGAGCCTGATCGAGAAGGACAAGGTCAGCTTCATCACCGGCGTGACCTTCTCCGACGTGATGATGGCCATGGCCAAGCCGATGGCTCGGGCGGGCATGCTGTTCGTCGGCTCGAATGCCGGCCCCGCGCCGATCGCCGGCAAGCAGTGCAACACCCGGTTCGTCTTCGCCTCGTACCAGGACGAGTACCAGGCCGGGATCGTCGGACGCTACGCCGTCGACAAGGGCTACTGGAAGACGCTGTTCATTGCGCCCGACAACGCGTCGGGCAAGGACCAGCTGCGCGGCTTCAAGCGCTACTACTCGGGTGAGGTGGTGAGCGAAATCAACGTCAAGCCCGACCAGACCGACTACGCGGCGGCGCTGGCGCAGATCCAGCGCGTGGCGCCCGATGCGGTGGTGGCGTTCCTGCCGGGCGACATGGGCGTGAACTTCATCCAGCAGATGAACCGCTCGGGCCTGCTGAGCAAGGTGCCCTTGCTGACCGTGGGCACGGTCGACGGCACGACACTGCCGTTGCTCAAGGAGGCCGCGCTTCATGTGCTGGCCGGCGCGGTCTGGGGCCCCGACCTGCCGAGCCCGACGAGCAAGGCTTTCGTTGCCGCCTTCGAAAAGAGGCACGGGCGCATCCCCTCGCAGTATGCGGCGCAAGGTTTCGATGCGGCGCTCCTGATCGACCGCGCGCTGAAGGAGACCAAGGGCTCCGTCGCCGATCGCGGTGCCTTGCGCAACGCGCTCAACGAGGCCGACTTTTCGTCGGTGCGCAGCGGCTTCAAGTTTCTGCGCAACGGTTTCCCGGTGCAGGACGGGCACGTCTTCGTGGTCGCGAAGGACGCGCAGGGCCGTGTGTCGCTCAAACGGGTCGCCACGCCGCTGGAGGCGAACCCGGATGGGTACTGGAACGAGTGCCGGTAGGCAGGGGCCGGCGGCATCAGGCCAAGACCCCGGCGTTCGCAGCGCCTATGCTCGGCGTTCAAGAACAAATCCCGTCCGTCCCGGCCACTGCCGCGAGACCACAGCCTGACCATGCACCCGACCGGAACCCTGCGCGGCATCGCCGCGATGCTGTTGGCTTGCGCCTTCTTCGCCTGCATGGACGCGCTGCTCAAGACCCTGGCCGGGCACTACCCGCCGGTGCAGGTGATGGCGCTGCGCGGTCTCACGGCGCTGCCGCTGGTGTGCGTGTACATCGTCTGGCGGCGCGAGGCGGCCGGCGTTTTCAACCGCCGGCTGCGCTGGCGCCTGCACCTGCTGCGCACCGCGCTGAACATGACGATGCTGGTGCTCTTCGTGCACGGCCTGAAGACCCTGGGCCTGGCCGAGGCCTACACGCTCACGTTCATCGCGCCGTTGCTGATGGTGCTCATCGCCGTGCCGATGCTGGGCGAATCGGTGCAGCCGCGGCACTGGATCGCCATCGGGCTGGGCTTCGTCGGCGTGGTGGTCGCGCTGCGGCCCGAGCAGGGGGCCTTCCTCTCGACGGGTGCGCTGGCGATCCTGGTGGCGGCCGTCTGCTATGCGCTGTCGAACATGCTGGGCCGGCTCATCAGCCGCACCGAGCCGAGCGCCGCGCTGGTCTTCTGGACCACGGCGGGCATGGCCGTCGGCGGCAGCCTGTTCGCGGCGCCGCAATGGGTGCCGCTGCAGGCCGGGCACGCGTGGGCGCTGGCGGGCCTGGCCCTCAGCGGCTTCCTGGGCCAGCTGGCCATCGCCGAGGCCTTCCGCCACGGCCAGGCCGCGGCCATCGCGCCCTTCGAATACAGCGCGCTCGCGTGGGCGCTCGTGATGGACTGGGTGTTCTGGCAGGCCGCACCCGATGCATGGACGCTGGGCGGCGGGGCGTTGATCGTCGCGAGCGGACTGTGGCTGGCGCGCAGCGAGGCGCCGAGGTCTGTGCAGAAAAAGCAGAAGGCCGCCTGAGCCGCTAGAGTCGGCCAGAAGCAGCCACGCGCACAAGACTTTCAATGCCCCGAACCACTTCCGAGATCGCTCACGACATCGCCAACTTCGCACCGCCGGAGGATGGCAGCTGGCGCCACCTGGACTCGCTTCTGGATGAACTCTGGAGGGCAGGCAGTCCGGAGCAAGCCATGCCCGAAATGCTGAGCGTCTTCGAGCGCTACCCGGAGGAAGACGGCTATGGGGTCATGTGGACCATCGTTCACGGATTGGAGAGCTTGCCGAACTACCAGCCTGAGCTTCTTCGCTCCCTCGCGCGACAGCCCAGCGAACTCGGCATCGCCATGGTCGGTCGCATCCTGAACGCCGGCACGACGGAGATCGGTGGCGTTTCATTGCTGCAGACGCTGCACGATCTGGCGAACACGGCGGCCTCTTCGTACCTCAGGGAAGAGGCGCTCCGCGTGGCGTCGCGACCGCGCTGAACGTCCCGTCGTGAGGTGCATCGGATAGCCGCTTATTCGCATCGTGCGCCGCGATGCTCCCACGCTGCCCGGCTTAGCGATCCAAGCCCATGACCACAGAGCCTCTTCCAATCACCCGGCCCGCCATCCTCTTCGTCGCATGCGCCGCGGCGGCGGGGTTCTTCTGGTGGGCATTCCATGAGCGGTACTACAGGCACAGGGACTGCATTGAAGTATCCGCATCCAGCTGCATCACGCCCGACGGCGCCAATCTGATCGGCGGGAGCGCCGTCTGGTCCGTGGTCGCTGGCCTCTTCACGTGCGCCTCGGTCTACTACCTGGGGGTCGTGCTTCGCCGTCGTCGGGCGAATGGCCGCTGATGGCCGGCTGAAGCGAGAGTTCAGGCCCCGCCGTCTTGTCGAGCCAATACGGGCGCCTCATGCCGCGAGGCCACTTCCGGCTGGCCATCGAGCGTGGCCCGCGCCTTGGCAAAGCAATCCACGTCGGCCGGCAAGGCCACGCCGCTTTGGGCGGAGCGGGTCCAGATGTGGCTCGTGAGTTCGACCGCGTTGGGGTCGTCGTAGCACCCGCGCGAGATGGCGCGCACATCGGGCCAACGCTCGAAGGTCAGGCCCATCGTCGTGCCGCACGAGGGGCAGAAATGAACGAAGACCTGCTTGTGGCTGCCGTCCGATCGGTGCGCGTACTGCCGCAGTTCGCCGTCGTTGAACTGCACGGCGTCCATCGGAAAAAGCGACTCCGCATAGAAGGACGTGCCGGTCATGCGCTGGCAGAACGTGCAATGGCACGCGAACGTGCGCAGCGGCGGCTGGGTCGTGCTGAATCGGACCTTGCCGCAGAGGCAACCCCCTTCAAGTACAGCTGGCATACGGCACCCGGAAAAAAAGAGGGGATTCTGCCCCCTCGATCGACGGCGCTCGATGCAGCTGCGCGAACCGCGCTCAGGCCAGCCCCAGCTCCTTGGCCTCGGCTTCGTAGTGGGGGTACGACGCCTTCATCGTCGCGCCATTGAGGATCATCTCGGCCACCAGCGTGCGCGAGGGCATCTCGTACACCTGGGTGCGTATCCACACGGATTCGGTGCGCGCGCTTTCGCTCAGCGCGATGATCTCGCGCTCCAGTTCGTAGTCCTGGTCGACGAAGAGCGGGCCCTTGATCAGGCGAATCTCCTGCCCGGCGAACAGGCCCACGGCCGGCTTGCGACCATTCAGTTGCGCCTCGGCGCTGGTGGAGCCGAGCAGCACGCTGATCATCTCGGTCGGGATGATGGCCCGGCCCCACGGCGAGCGCTTGCCGCCTTCGGCCGTGTACCAGTCGCAGGGCTCGGTGATGACCTTGAGCTTGTCGGCGAGCGTGAAGGGGTAGTGATCGCCCATGTGCTGGTCGAAGCCCATGCGGATCTTCTCGACGACGGCGCCGCGCTGGCCCACGCGCAGGTCGCGGTTGATGACCAGGCCTTGGGCCGGGCGCAGCTTCGCGATGCGCTGGGGCAGCTCGTGCGGGTGCTGGCCGGCATCGCCCACCGACGCGGTGCCGGTCAGCACCGGCGTGCCGTCGGCCTTCTCGGCGCGCAGGCGCACGAAGGTGGCGCCGGGCGCGGGCAGGTCGACAAAGGCGCGCACCGACTCGCCCTCGACCACCATGTTCTGGTAGTGGGCGCTGATGCAGCCGGTCTCGAACCAGGCCTGGCCGAACACATGGAAGAGCAGGGGATCGAACTGGCTGAAGTGCGTCGGCCCTTCGATCGGCCCGGCGCGCAGGCCCAGCGTTTCGGCCGTCGCGTCGTCGTGGATCGACTTGTGGTCGTCGTAGGTCTGGTCGGCCAGCATCTGGCGCGGCTGGCGCAGCGGGCCGCACAGGCCCAGGGCGGTGGTGGTGAAAGGCGAGGTCATGGGGAAGGGCTCCGTGTAGCCGGCGGCGGGCGCCAGTCGAGTTCGCGATGATGGCAAAGTCTCCGCGCCGCGCCTGTCGCCTAGGGAACGCCTGATGCGGCCGGCCGCGCAGTCACTGGCGGTCGGCGCACGGAAGATGCATCGGTCGTCCTTGCATGACGGTCCGGGTGGTCGCCTGCCTCATTGCGCCTCGACGCCCAGCTCGCGCATCCGCCTGGTGATCACGTTGAACTCCTCCTTGTACGACGCCGCGAACTGCTCGGGCGTGCTGTTCATCACCTCGAAGCCCCGGCCCACGAACAGCTGGCTGACGTCGGGCGAGCCGACGATGGCGCGCACTTCACGGGCCAGCTTGTCGACGATGGGCTGTGGCGTCTTCGCCGGTGCCAGCAGCCCGATCCAGACGTTGGTGTCGTAGAGCGGGTCCTTGAAGCCCAGCTCGTTCATGGTCGGAACCTGCGGGAGCGTGGTGGAGCGCTGTCGTCCCAGCACGGCCAGCGGCACGACCTTGCCCGTTGGCACATGCTGCATCGCGCTGGGCACCGACGACAGTCCGACGTCGATGGTGCCCGACAGCAGGTCGGTCACCACGGGCCCTTCGCCGCGTTGCGGCACATGCACCATGCCTGCATTCAGGCCGCGGTTGAGGCTCTCGCCGGCCAGATGGCCCAGCCCGCCCACGCCCCAGGACCCGTAGCTCAGCTTCGCGCCGCCCTTGGCCACCTTGGCCTTCAGGTCTTCGATGCTCTTGATGCCGGTGCCGGGGTGCGTGGAAATCAGCGCCGGGCTGCGCACCACCTGCGTGACGCCGACGAAGTCCTTCTGCGGGTCGTAGGCCAGGGTCTTGAACAGCGCCGTGTTGTTGATCTGCGAATCGGTGATGGTCATCAGCAGCGTGTAGCCGTCGGGCTTGGCGCGGCCGACTTCGCCGGCGCCGATGGCGCCTGCCGCACCCGCTTTGTTGTCCACCACCACCGGCTGCCCCATCGATTTCGACAGGCGATCGCCCAGGGTGCGTGCCACGAAGTCGGTCGCACCGCCGGCGGCGTAGGGCACGACGAGGCGGATCGGCCGCGAGGGGTAGCTCTCCTGCGCGGCGATGGGCAGCGCCAGCGTGATCGCTGCGCATGCGGCAGTCATTTGCTTGAACATGGTTGTCTCCAGTGGTGGGGTTGGGTGGTCTGCTGTTGTTGGGGGTGTCAGAGATCGAGAACGAGCACGGCGCTGCGCGCGCGAGACACGCAGGGCAGGATGCAGGTGTGGCTGTCGCGCTCCTCGTCGCTGAGCACGAAGTCGCGGTGATCCGCCTCGCCCTCGAGCAGCGGCACCTCGCAGCTGCGGCACATGCCTTCGCGGCACGAGAAGGGAATGCTGACGTTGGCGCCTTCCAGTGCGTCGAGCAGGCTCTGCCGCGGTGCGACCTCGATCCTCTGGCCGCTGCGATGCAGCACCACGGTGAAGGTGCCGGCCGGCGCTGCGGGCGTGGCGGGTTCCGGCGGTGCGAAGCGTTCGAAATGGGTGGCCGCCTTGTCGATGCCGACAACGCCTGCGGCCGCGCCGACCGCGTTCATCAGCCCTTCGGGGCCGCAGCAGTAGAGGTGGGCGCCTGGGGCCGTACCGGCCAGCCAGCCCGCCAGGTCGGGTGGCGTGCCCGCCGCTTCCTGGTCCACGTGCAGCTGCACGCGGTCATGGTGGCGCGCCAGCGTCCACGCATAGGCGGCACGGGCCCGCGTGCGCACGCAGTACAGCAGCTTCCAGGGCCTGGCGTGGGCCTCGCACCAGAGGATCATGCTCAGGATGGGCGTGATGCCGATGCCCCCGGCCACGAACACATGCTCTGTGGCGGCCGGGTCGATGCCGAACAGGGCGCGCGGCGCGCCCACCTCGAGCACATCACCCACGGCAAGGCGCTGGTGAACGAAGGCCGAGCCGCCGCGCGAGGCTGGCGCCAGGCCCACACCGAGCACGTAGCGGTGGCGCTCCAGCGGCGAGTTGGCCAGCGAGTACTGGCGGCGGATGTCGCCGGGCAGCAGCAGGTCCACATGGGCGCCCGAGGTGAAGGGCGGCAGCGCGGTGCCGTCCTGCGCACGCAATTCCAGGCCGAGCACATCCTGCGCCTCTTGCGTGAGGCGGGTGACGAGGAGCTTCATGGCTCAGGCCTTGACGGGTTCGGGCGCTGCTGTGGCGGCAGGGCGGGCCGCGGCTTCCTCGAGCGCTTCTTCTTCCAGCCGGCGCGAGACCATCCAGCGGAACTGGTTCAGCGCGGCGTCGATGCCGAAGGCCATCATCTTGAAGTCGGGCGCCAGCGCCAGGCTCTTTTGCTGCGCGGTGATGATGTCGCGGTCTTCGTCGAAGGCATCCACCACGGCCTGGTGGATCGAGTGCGTGACTTCGGGTTGGTCGATGGCGAAGTTGTGGGGATGCGCGAAGAAGTAGTGGGTGGAGTTTTCCGTCTCGGGCGTGATGGCCTGGCAGCCACGAAACTCGATCGCACCTTCGCGGTTGCCTTCGGCAGCGCCCTGGCCGGTGGGCGCCATGCCGGAGTCCATCAGCAGGATGGCCGGGATGGTGAAGTTGTAGATGTTCCATCGATCGACCCTGCTGCCCCAGTCCTTGACCGCCTGGGCGAAAGGCGGCGGCTCGGTGTCGAGGGCCCACCGGGTGATGCGCACGCCGTTGTCGATGCGTTCGACCTTGGGCTGGGCGGCGGCGTAGTCCGCACTGCCTCCCAGCGTGGTCGGGTGCACGAAGGGCAGGTGAGAGAAGTCCAGCAGGTTGTCGCAGATCAGCAGGTAGTTGACGTCGTAGTGGATGTAGCCGTCCAGGCTGCGCCAGTGCGGGTCGTCCAGCCATGGCGTGTCGGGGATCAGCGCCGGGTCGGCCTTGTCGGGGGCGCCCATCCAGATCCAGACCCAGCGGTGGCGTTGCACCACCGGGAAGGTGCGCACCCTGGCCTGGATGGGAATGCGCTTCTGGGCCGGCGCCTCGATGCACTGGCCCGAGGCGTCGAACTTCAGGCCGTGGTACATGCAGCGCACGCAGTCGCCTTCTCGCCGTCCCACCGACAGGGGCGCGCCGCGGTGGCAGCAGCGGTCTTCCATGGCGACGATCTCGCCGTCGTCCTTGCGGTACATGAGAACGGGCACGCCGATGATGGTGCGGGCGAACAGGCCCTGCGGCGTGAGCTCGTTGTCCCAGGCAGCCACGTACCAGGTGTTTTTGATGAACATGGGGAGTCTCCTTTGTTGTCCGCCGCGTTCGGGTCACGGCATGGGCAGAGCGTAGGACGAGGGTTCCCATGTATCAATGTCATTTCAGTCATTCCTAGAATGCGCAGCATGCATGCGGAAAACCTCGACCTGAATTTGCTGGCGGTCTTCGACGCGATGTTTCGCGAGGCCAGTGTCACGAAGGCCGCGCAGGGCCTCGGGCTGACGCAGAGCGCGATGAGCCATGCGCTCAACCGGCTGCGTGCTTTCTTCGACGACCCCTTGTTCGTCAAGGTCGGCAGCCGCATGGAGCCCACGCGCAAGGCCGAGGGCATGCGCGCTGCGGTGGTGGAGGTGATGACCACCGTGCGCCAGCAGATCCTGGCAGGCGCCCGGTTCGAGCCCGCACTGGCGCGACGCACCTTCACCCTGTGCATGACCGACATGGGCGAACTGGTGTTCCTGCCGCCGCTGCTCGAGCGCTTCAAGAAGGAGGCGCCCGGTTGTTCGCTGCGAACGCTGCAGGTGCCGCTCGAGCAGGTCGAAGGGCTGCTTGCGTCAGGCGAGGCCGACCTGGCGGTGGGGTCCATCCGTGCGGCGCCCGAGGGGCTCTTTCATCAGCGCCTGTTCCTGCACTCCTTCGTGACCATCGCCAGCGCGCGGAACAAGGACATCGGCGCCACCCTCACGCGCGAGCGCTTCGAGGCGATGCGGCACATCGTGGTCTCGCTCACCGGCCACTCGGCGGAGAGCTACGACAAGGTGCTGGAAGACCAGGGCATCCGCCGCACCGTGGCCGTGATGACGCCCCACTTCCTGATGGTGCCGCTTCTGATGGACCGGCACGCCGATCTGCTCGCGACCGTGCCGCGCGAACTGGCGGAGGTCTTCGCCCGCATGGGCACGGTGCGCATGTTCGAGCCGCCGGTGCCCGTGCCCCAGTTTCAACTCAACCAGCACTGGCATCCGCGCTTTCACCACGACCCGGCCGTGGTCTGGCTGCGCGACGTGATGAAACATACCTTCGAGCACTACCCACGCATCACCACGCAGGCCGAGCCTCCGGCCAGGAAAAGTGCGCGAGCCAAGTCGCGTTGACGCGCCGGCCGGCATCGACTTTCCCTCTGCTGCGAACCTCATCCCCCACCCGTTTCTGCGTGCCCGCTTGTTCGAGCGGCCGCGCACTGTTACAAAGGGCGTCTCCATGCGCTCGCCCACCTTTCTCTTCGTTTCGCTGCTCTGGCTTGTCGTGGCCGTCCCGGCCGCGCAGGCGGAGGTGGTGCGCTGCACCGATGCCGACGGGCGCATCGTCTACACCGACGGTGCCTGCCCGCCGGGGACCAGGCAGTCGCGGCAGCTGCGCATCGACGAGCCGCCGCCTGCACCGCCGCGCGCCTCCAACGAGGAAGACTCTCCGCGCCGGCCGGACTACGCGGCACCGTCTGCCCCACCGCCGCAGCCCGCACCCTCGGGGCCGGCCATCATTCCGCGCTACCCGGTGGGCGAGGCGCCTGCGGCCGACCCGGGGCCGACCTACATCTGGGGCGGCGATCCGTACTACGGCCCGCCGCGACCGGGGTATCACCCCCGGCCGCCGCGTCCGCCGCGCGACCCCGGGCCGCCGCCCGGCCAGCGGCCATGCAATCTCGCGGGCATCAAGCGCAACAACTGCTGAGCGCGTTCGTCCTCTTTCCTCTGCTTCCTGCTTCTTCATGACCGTTGCCGCGCCCGAGCGCCTTTCCCCGTGGGTCGTCCATTGCGACGGCAGTGCCATGCCGAACCCCGGGCGCATGGGCGTCGGCGTCGTCATCACGCAGCCCGACGGCACCCGCCACACCTTCTCGCAGGCCACGCACACCACGGGCTGCAACAACGAGGCCGAGCTGCGGGCGCTCACGCTCGCGCTGCGCGAACTGCAGGCGCGCGGCGCCACGAGCGTGCAGGCCTTCAGCGACAACAGCACGCTGGTCGAACAGCTGAGCGGCGCTGCCGACGTGCGACCGATCGTGCGCATGGCGCCGCTGTTCGACGAGGCGCGCACGCTGCTGCAGGGCTTCGACGAGGCGCGCGTGCAATGGATTCCGCGCCACCGCAACGCCGAGGCCGACGCGCTCGCGCGGGCCGCGCTGGGCTTTGGGCCGAAGCCGCCGCCCAAGGCCTGGAAGAAGCGGCGCTAGCGGCCCTCGCGAAGGGGTATGTGGCAGGTTCTATCATTCGGGTCGATTCAGACACCCGTTTCCCCATGACCGAAGAAGCCACCTCCAAGCCCACGCTGCCCGACCATCTCTCGACCGATCCGCGCAGTCCGCACCACATTCCCGCCGTGTTCGAGCACCCGATCGGTATCCGTTTCAACGGCAAGGACCGCCTGGACGTCGAGGAATACTGCATCAGCGAAGGCTGGATCAAGGTGCCCGCCGGCCGTACGCTGGACCGCAAGGGCTATCCGCTGCTGATCAAGCTCAAGGGCGCTGTCGAGGTGTACTACCGCGACTGACGGACCGGGGCACGCGCCCCACCGTTCCTGTTTTTTCTTTCAGCGCCACTGCAGCAGCAGCGACCACGGCTGCCGGCTCATGTGGCGATCGACGCATGCGCTGCGGCCCGCCGTGCAGCCTTCGGGCAGGTAGCTCGGGTCCAGCAGCCGCGTGCCGGGCGCAAAGGCCAGGCGCCGCAAGGTGACCGACTGCAGCACGTTGCCACCCACGGCATCGAAGCCCGCCCCGTCCACGCCCACCACCACATCGCAGTGCATCGGCAGCGGCGCGCCGCCCGTCGGGCGCGCGGCGATCACTTCGCCGATCTTGGCGAAGCGATCGAGCGCAGTGCCGCGCGCGCCGCGTGCGTGGCAGACCAGGTCGCCGGGGCGTGGCGGCGTGCGCATCAGGTCGCAGGCGCGCAGGGCCTGCGGTGTCGCGCGGCCCGCCGCCTCGTCGATGCCGGCCTGCCACGCGGCGCCGGCGTAGTCGACGTGCGCCTCGGAAAAGACGAACTCGTCGGCACCGAGCCCGGCCTCGCGTGCGACCCAGCTGACGAACGCGGCGGACCAGGGCGTGTCGATCACCGCGACGCGCTGCAGGGTCACCTCGATGGCGCGCTGGTCCGGTGCGGCCAGCCCCTGGTCGGGGCCGACGCCCAGGCCTTGCAGGCGCGCCGCGCTCGCCTGGTTCAGCGCGTCGGTCAGCCGCGTGCGGTCGGCCGCGTGCGGGGCGCCGAAGCGAACGAGAGAAGGCAACCGCTCGCTCGACGGATCGACCGCGCGCCAGTAGCGCAGCACGCGTTGCCATGCGGGCAGCGCGTCGATCGGATAGCGCGTGTCTTCTGCTTCTGAATAGCCAGACTCGGTGAGCCGGCCTTCGGCGTCCATCGTCTGGCTGCCGAAGGCAACGTGCTCCTGCCGGGCTAGCGCGGCCATCGCGAGGGCGCGTGGCGGCGGCGGAATGTAGGAGGCCGTGGCAAGGCAGCCGGACGCGGCCGATGCGAAGGTGGGCGCCGCCGCGAACGTCAGGGCTGCGCACAGCGTGCGCGCGGCGTGGCGCAGCGGTTGTGTGAGCGCGGAGGAGGGTGCGATGACGGGCGGTGGCGGCATGTGAGGCGAGCATAGCGGGGCACTGCCCGTGGCAAGCAGAATGCAGGGCGCTCCCTGAAGCGCCGGACCGTCCGGCGCAGGCGCTCCACCGTGAAGCTCAAGACCATCCTGCTGCGGATCCTCGGCGTCATCGCCGGCCTCGCGATCGTGGGCTATGCCGCGTTCCAGTGGAGCCCGTGGCCCTCGGTGCTGATGATCCGCTATGCCTTCGGCAAGGGATCGGACGCTGCATCGCAGTCGCTGCAGAAGCACGTGCCGCCCGGCATCGCGACGGTGCTCGACCAGCACTACGACGAGGCCGATCCGGATGCCTACCTCGACGTGTTCCGTCCGGCCTCGGCGGGCGCGCAGCCCTTGCCCACCATCGTGTGGGTGCACGGCGGTGCCTGGGTCTCGGGCCACCGGCGCGACGTGGCGAACTACGCGCGCGTGTTGGCGGGGCAGGGCTTCACCGTGGTGGCCGTCGGTTATTCGATCGCGCCGGGCGAGGGCTATCCGGTGCCGGTGCGGCAGGTGAACACGGCGCTGGGTTATCTGGTGCGCGAGGCGGCGCGGCTGGGCGTGGACCCCGCGCGGCTCGTGCTGGCCGGCGACTCGGCGGGCGCGCACATCGTCGCGCAGGTCGCGAACGCGGTGGCCGTGCCGGGCTACGCGAAGGCCGTCGGTCTCACGCCCGTCATCGCGCGCGAGCAGCTGCGGGGTTTGCTGCTGCACTGCGGGGCCTACGACGCGGCGCAGGCCAAACTCGACGGTGCCTTCGGCGGTTTCCTGCGGACCGTGTTCTGGTCGTACAGCGGCAGCAAGGATTTCCAGAACGCGCCGGCCTTCGAGACTGCGTCGGTGCGCCGCTATGTGACCGGGGCCTTTCCGCCGTCGTTCATCACTGCAGGCAATGGCGATCCGCTCGAAGGGCAGTCGCGGTCGATGGCTGAAACGCTGATGGCGAAGGGCGTGCAGGTCGACAGCCTGTTCTTCCCCGCCGATCAAACGCCGGCGTTGCCGCACGAGTACCAGTTCAACCTCGATGATGCGCCGGGGCGGCTGGCGCTGGAGCGCTCGCTGCAGTTCTTGCGGCGCGTCACGGCGCCGTAGCTAGGTCAGCCCTGGGGCTTGCTCGGCAGGTCGCCTTCGCGCAGCTTGCGGCCGACCCACATCAGGCCGGTTTCATAGTCGGCGCTGCCGACCTGCACGCCGCCCACGGTGCGCAATGCACCAGTGCCGTCATCGGTGGCCGGGCCTTCGCCCGTGAGGTCGCCGGGGACCAGCAGGCGGCCGTCCTTCAGGAAGTCGGCGATGCGCAACTGGCGCATGCCGCGGCCCCAATGCCAGTGCTGCTTGAGGTCGAAGGATTTCGGCGATGGCGCGGGTTTGGATTTCTTCACGGGATGTCGGGGAGGGGCTTGCGAAGGTTCGCGTCGGCGCGATCAAACGTACAAGTGAACGCACCATGAAAAAAGCCTGCTACCTTGTGGGTAGCAGGCTTTCCAGCGTTGCCGCGATGTTGGTTGGTGGGCCCTGAGTGACTCGAACACTCGACCTACGGATTAAGAGTCCGCTGCTCTACCAACTGAGCTAAGAGCCCTTGCTTTGAAAACCGTTAGTGTTTTCTGGCAAGACCACGAGTATATACCAATCTTTTTGGGACTTCAAAAAATTTCTGCACATTTGTACGAGGGCGTTAGGATGCGCGACCTTCGGGGCCCCGCCCCACCCCCTATCCGAGGAGTTTTCGATGAGCGATGCAAGCAACACGCCCCATGTACTGATCACCGGCGCCGCGGGCGCGCTGGGCCGGGCCGTGGCCCAGCACTTTCTTGACCAGGGCGCGCGGCTCGCGCTGGTCGATCACCACGCCGGTCGCCTGGCCGAAGTCTTCCCGGGCCTGGACAACTCACAGCACCTGCTGCTTGCCGGCGACGTGACCTCGGCGCCCGACATGGCCGCGCTCACCGGCCAGGTGCTGCAGGCCTTCGGCCGCGTCGATGCGCTGGTGCACATCGCCGGCGGCTTCGAGATGGGCGAGGCGACGCACGCACTCACGCGCGCGAGCTGGGACCGGATGATGAATCTCAACGCCTGGTCGTTCGTGGCCGTGACGCAGGCCGTGCTGCCCTCGATGATCGAGCGCCGCGCGGGCCGCATCGTCGCGGTGACGGCCAAGGTGGCGGCGCGCGGCCTGCCGGCGATGGCGGCGTACATCGCGTCGAAGAGCGCGCTGCAGCGGCTGGTGGAATCGATGGCGGCCGAGGCCGCGCCGCACGGCGTGAACATCAACAGCGTCGCGCCCAGCGTGCTCGACACGCCGGCCAACCGCCAGGCGATGCCCGACGCGAACCCGGCCGAGTGGGTGTCGACCTCGGTCGCGGCGCAGACCATCGGTTTCCTGGCATCGCCGGGCGCTGCGGCATTGCACGGCCAGCACCTGACGCTCGACGCTTGATCTGACATTTCCCGGCGGCAGCGCACAGCTGCAAATGAAAAAGGCCTTGGCGATTGCCAAGGCCTTTTTGCTGGGTCGGTTGGTGGAGAGGAGGAGGATCGAACTCCCGACCTCCGCATTGCGAACGCGGCGCTCTCCCAGCTGAGCTACCCCCCCAACACAGGCCACATTTTATCCAGCCGCGCATTTCCATGCACGCGGCCGTGCCAAGATGCGCCCCGGAAAAACAAGGAGCAAACACCGCATGGAAGCGCACGACCCCGCCTGGCTGGAAGGCATGTACAACAACCTGGCGCGGGTGAAGGACCACCCCGCGTACTTCGCGCGCTGGGGGCGCGATTCCGCCGCGGCGCGCGACACGCTGCCGTGCCGCATCGACGTGCCCTACGGCACCGGACCGAACGAAACGCTCGACGTCTTTCCGGCGCCCGTGCCCGATGCGCCGGTGCTGGTCTTCATCCACGGCGGCTACTGGCGCGCCATGGACAAGAAGGACCACTCGTTCATCAGCCCCGCCTTCCACGACCGCGGCATCTGCGTGGTGCAGCCCAACTACGCGCTGTGCCCGGGCCCGGTCGACCAGCCGGTGACGGTGCCGGGCATCCTGCTGCAGATGGTGCGGGCGCTGGAATGGACCTGGCGCCACGTGGCGGCGCATGGCGGCGACCCGTCGCGCATCACCGTCGCGGGGCATTCGGCCGGTGGCCACATGGCGGCCGCGTTGCTGGCCTGCGACTGGAAGGCGGTCGCGCCCGATCTGCCCGCGCAGCTCGTGCGCAATGCGCTGTCGGTCTCGGGTCTGTTCGACCTGCGTCCGCTGCAGCGCACGCCCTTCCTCGAGCACACGCTGAAGCTCACCGATGCCGACGCGCGGCGCGCGAGCCCGGCGCTGTGGCCTGCGCCGGCGCGCGGCCAGCTCTATGCGGCGGTGGGGGGCAACGAGAGTGCGGAGTTCATCCGCCACAACGCGATGATCCGCGAGGCCTGGGGCCGACACACCGTGCCGGTGTGCGAGGTGCTGCCGGGGCTCGACCACTTCGGCGTGGTCGATGCGCTGGCCGATCCGGCGCACGCGCTGCACCGCTACGCAGTGCAACTGCTCGAGGCCTGAAAGAAAAGACGGGCGGGCAGAGGGCCGCCCGTCGCGCTCACATCAGCAGGTGTTCGCCGGCGTTGTCGCCGCCCAGCGTGACGTAGTTGACCTTGCGGATGTCCATCAGCGTGCGGCCGCCCGCGTAGCTGATCGAGCTTTGCACGTCCTGCTCCATCTCGACCAGCGTGTCGGCCAGCTTGCCCTTGATGGGCTCGAGGATGCGCTTGCCTTCGACGTGCTTGTATTCGCCCTTGTTGAAGTCGCTGGCCGAGCCGTAGTACTCCTTGAAGAGCGTGCCGTCGACGTCGACCGTCTTGCCCGGCGACTCTTCGTGGCCCGCGAACAGCGAGCCGATCATGACCATCGACGCGCCGAAGCGGATGCTCTTGGCGATGTCGCCGTGGTCGCGGATGCCGCCGTCGGCAATGATGGGCTTGGTGGCCACGCGCGCGCACCACTTGAGCGCCGACAGCTGCCAGCCGCCCGTGCCGAAACCGGTCTTGAGCTTGGTGATGCAGACCTTGCCCGGGCCGATGCCGACCTTGGTCGCGTCGGCGCCCCAGTTCTCCAGGTCGATCACGGCTTCGGGCGTGCCGACGTTGCCGGCGATCACGAACGACTTCGGCAGCTTGGCCTTGAGGTAGCCGATCATGTTCTTCACGCTGTCGGCATGGCCGTGCGCGATGTCGATCGTGATGTATTCGGGCACAAGGCCTTGGGCCACCATCTGGTCGACGGTGTCGTAGTCGGGCTTCTTCACGCCCAGCGAGATCGAGGCGAACACGCCCTTGCCCTGCATGTCCTTCACGAACTGGACGTTGTCCAGGTCGAAGCGGTGCATCACATAGAAGTAACCGTTCTGCGCGAGCCACAGGCAGATCGACTCGTCGACCACCGTTTTCATGTTGGCAGGCACCACCGGCAGGCGGAAGGTGCGCTCGCCCAGCGTGACGCTGGCGTCGCATTCCGAGCGGCTTTCCACGCGGCATTTGCGTGGCAGCAGAAGGATGTTGTCGTAATCGAAGATTTGCATGACCAGGCTCCAGAAAGGAATCGTTGAGTGGAACGAATGAGCGCTTGGTCCGGCCGGTTCTCGTGGTCGCGTCATGAAAATGACGGCCAAAAAAAACCGGACGCAAGAAACTTGGGCCCGGTGATTGATTTTACGGCCATGGCGATGATGCGCAAGTTGCCGGGGCGTATTGACCCTATGGGTTGCTGCGTATACCCGACGACCGCGGTGCGCTTCTTCCTCAGAACCGGTAGCCGATGCCCACGCCGAACAGCCACGGGTCGACCTTCACGGTCGAAAGCTGCACGCCGTCCATGTTCACGGCGCTGCGGATGCGCAGCTTCTTCACGTCGATGTTGAGGTAGGTGTTCTTCGCCACCTCGATGTCGACGCCGGCGCCCAGCGCGAGGCCGAAGCTCTCGTTCTGCAGCTGCAGGCGCCCGACCGTCGGCACCTGCAGGTTGACGCTGCTCAGTCGCGTGTAGTTCAGGCCCGCGCCGATGTAGGGCCGGATCTTCGCGGTGGGCATGAAGTGGTACTGCAGCATCAGCGAGGGCGGCAGGTGCTTGAAGGTGCCGATGTCCACCGGCCCGCCCAGCGCGCTCTGTTGCACGGTGACCGTCTGTTTCTGCGGCACCGTCAGCACCAGTTCGGCGGCGATGTTCGGCGTGAAGAAGTAGGTGACGTCCAACTCGGGGATGGTCTTGCTGTTGACCGTGATGGCATCGGCCGGAATCGACAGGTCGGCCACCGGGGCCGAGTGGTTCGCCGGCTTCAGGTACACGGCGCGGGCGCGCACCAGCCAGTTGCCCTGAGTGTCCTGCGCTGCGGCCGGCAGGGCGACCATGGCGCCGAGCAGGGCGGCGATGCAGGCGGGGGCGAGTTTCTTGGGCATGGGTTCTCCAGTGACGGCCGGCGCGCAGGGCCGGCAACTGAGAGGCAGTCTCCCGCCGGGCATGGCCGCCTCGCTTGATCTGCCGCAAGCGCGGCGGGCCGGTGCACGCCAGCGGGCCCGGCCTTGATCCAGGTCATGCCCGCAGGGGCAAGCGCGCTCGGCGGGGCCCTGGGCGGGGCAGCTTTCTACAATGGCACCCATGCTCCCTCACGACCTGTTTTCCGGCGCGTCCGCAGCCGATACGGGCGGCCCTGCCTCGCCGTTGCTGAACAACCTCAACGCCGAGCAGCTTGCTGCCGTCACGCTGCCCGCGGGCAATGCCCTCATCCTTGCCGGTGCCGGCTCCGGCAAGACGCGGGTGCTCACCACCCGCATCGCCTGGCTGCTGCAGACGGGGCAGGTGTCCGCTGGCGGCATCCTGGCCGTCACCTTCACCAACAAGGCCGCCAAGGAAATGATGACGCGGCTGACCGCGATGCTGCCAGTGAACGTGCGCGGCATGTGGATCGGCACCTTCCACGGCCTGTGCAACCGCCTGCTGCGCGCGCACTGGAAGCTGGCCAACCTGCCCTCGACCTTCCAGATCCTCGACACGCAGGACCAGCTCTCGGCCATCAAGCGCCTGATGAAGCAGTTCAACGTCGACGACGAGCGTTTTCCGGCCAAGCAGACCCAATGGTTCATCGCCGGCGCCAAGGAAGACGGCCTGCGCCCCGGTGACATCGAAGCCCGCAGCGACGACGACCGCAAGAAGGTCGAGCTCTACCAGCTGTACGAAGAACAGTGCCAGCGCGAAGGCGTGGTCGACTTCGGCGAGCTGATGCTGCGCAGCTACGAGCTGCTGCGCGACAACGAGCCCGTGCGTGAGCACTACCAGCGGCGCTTTCGCCACATCCTGGTCGACGAGTTCCAGGACACCAACCGCCTGCAGTACGCATGGCTGAAGATGCTCGCGGGCCACACGGCGGCCGGCGGCCACTTCACGCCGGGCGAGCACAACAGCGTGATCGCCGTGGGCGACGACGACCAGAGCATCTACGCCTTCCGCGGCGCGCGCGTGGGCAACATGACCGACTTCGTGCGCGAGTTCGACGTGCGCCGCCAGATCGTCCTGGAGCAGAACTACCGCAGCTACAGCAACATCCTCGATTCGGCCAACGAGCTCATCAGCCACAACAAGAAGCGCCTGGGCAAGAACCTGCGCACGACCCAAGGCCCGGGCGAGCCCGTGCGCGTGTACGAGTCGCCCACCGACCTCGCCGAAGCGCAGTGGATGGTCGAGGAAATGCGCCAGCTGGCGCGCGACGGCTTCGACCGCAAGGAAATGGCTGTGCTCTACCGCAGCAATGCGCAGAGCCGGGTGATCGAAACGGCGCTGTTCAACGCCTCGGTGCCGTACCGCGTGTACGGCGGCCTGCGCTTCTTCGAGCGCGCCGAAATCAAGCATGCGCTGGCCTACCTGCGCCTGCTCGAGAACAAGGACGACGACACCAGCTTCCTGCGCGTCGTCAACTTCCCGCCGCGCGGCATCGGCGCACGCACGCTCGAAAGCCTGCAGGACGCGGCGCGCGCCGCCGGGCGCTCGCTGCACGACGCGGTGAGCGCGGTCGGCGGCAAGGCCGGCTCGAACCTCACGGCCTTCGTCGCCAAGATCGACGTGCTGCGCGAACAGACGCAAGGCGTGAGCCTGCGCGAGATCATCGAGCTGGTGCTCGACCACAGCGGCCTCGTCGAACACTACAAGGCCGACCGCGAAGGCGCCGACCGCATCGAGAACTTGGACGAACTCGTGAACGCGGCCGAAAGCTTCGTCACGCAGGAAGGCTTCGGCCGCGACGCCGTGGCGCTGCCGGTCGACGAGTTGCGCCAGTCGCCCGCCAGTCAGGGGCTCGACCCCAACCGGCCGGTGCTCGACGAGCCGCTCGCACCCGATGCCGAAACCGGCGAAACGCTGAGCCCGCTCGCAGCCTTCCTGACGCATGCGGCCCTCGAGTCGGGCGACAACCAGGCGCAGGCCGGGCAGGACGCGGTGCAGCTCATGACCGTGCACGCCGCCAAGGGCCTGGAGTTCGACTGCGTGTTCATCACCGGCATGGAAGAGGGCCTGTTCCCGCACGAGAACTCGATGAGCGATTTCGAGAGCCTCGAGGAAGAACGCCGCCTGATGTATGTGGCGATCACGCGCGCCCGCAAGCGCCTGTACCTGAGCCATTCGCAGACGCGCATGCTGCATGGCCAGACCCGCTACAACGTCAAGAGCCGCTTCTTCGACGAGCTGCCGGAAGGCGCGCTCAAGTGGCTCACGCCGAAGAACCAGGGCTTTGCGCCTTCGGCCTTCGGCTATGGCGGCGGCTACGGCAGCACGCGCGGCGGTGCCGGTGGCTACGGTGGTGGAGGAGGCGGCGGCAACCGCTACGGTGGTGGCGGCAGCAGCGCCGGCAAGGACACCTTCGCCAGCCCGCCCGTGCCGCCGCAGAAGACCGCGCCGTCGCACGGCCTACGTTCAGGCATGCAGGTGTTCCACAACAAGTTCGGCGAGGGCACGGTGACCGCGCTCGAAGGCACCGGCGACGACGCGCGGGCGCAGGTGAAGTTCGCGCGCCACGGCGTGAAGTGGCTGGCGCTGTCGGTGGCGAAGCTCACGCCGGTCTGAGGCCGGCGGTCCCGCTTGCCCGAAAGGGCAGCGGGCGATGCCCTCTCAGTTCGCGTCGAAGCTGTCCCGGAAGGTGAACCAGGTCGAGGCCAGCGACATGGCCGCCAGCACCAGTGCCGTGCCGATCATCAGGATGTTGCCGATCGCCAGGGCTGCGCCGTCGGAGCCCATGGCGCCGACGCCGATCAGCACGGTGGCGAGCAGGCCGATGGCGATGCCCGCGAGCATGAACACGCCGAACCATGCCAGGCCGAACAGCGCGTAGGCGCCGAAGTTACGGAACAGCGCGACGATGCTGAAGAAGACGCTCTTCACCGGCTCCACGCGGTGCCAGTGCACCAGCGCCGGCGCATGCCACATGGCCAGCGACAGCGGCAGGTTCAGGCACATCAGCAGCGTGCGCGCCGTGAGGAACTCGCTGCTCTTCATGACTTCGGGCGTCACCGCTTCGTCGAACAGGTAGGCGCGCATGAGCTGGCCGCCGTCGACCAGTGCCGTCAGCGTGACGGCCAGCACGAAGTACACGGCCGAGATCACGCCCAGCACCACCAGCGAGCGCCATTCGGTGCGCATGGCGTCGAACACCGCGATGAACATGGCCGAGCCCGTGGGGCGGCCCTGGTCGCCCGCGTTGCCCAGGCCGTCGGCGTTGTCGGTCGCAGCCACCGAGGTCGCGACCATCAGGCCGAGGGTCATGAAGGGCAGCAGGATCGGTGCGAGCACGCTGCCGAGCAGCGGCAGCATCGACACCGTCGAGATCATCGCCATCAGCAGGAAGAACAGCGAGATGAAGGCCAACGGCTGGCGCCAGAAGGTCTTGAGTCCGAGGCGGACCCAGTCGAAGCCGGTGCGCGCCGGCACGAGGTGGAGTTTCATGTGGGGGTCAGAAGGTGTGAAGGAATCCGGCGTGGCCGAGCAGGCCGCCCAGACGCGCCCAATCAAGGCGCAAAGCGCAGCCATAGCTTGGGCTATGGCGAGCATTTGCAACGCAGAGTGGGTGTGTCTGGGCGGGATGAGCGGGCATGGCGGGTTCGGTCACACCTTCTTTAGGCTGCCAGCGCCGGCTCTAAGACGTGGGCGATGGCGTGCGGGTGGGTGGCGCGCTCGCGCAGCACGCGCTCGAAGTGCGTCGGGTCGTGGGGCTTGAGCATGCTGGCCTCGCGCGGCAGGTGGAAGTCCCACAGGCGCGAGATCCAGAAGCGCAGCGCGGCGGCGCGCAGCATCGCGGGCAGCAGGGCGCGCTCGGAGGCGTTCAGCCTGCGCACGCTCTCATACGCGGCGAGCAGGGCGTCGGCGCGGGCGGCGTCGTGCCGGCCGCTGGCCAGGTCGATGGCCCAGTCGTTCAGGCACACGGCCAGGTCGAACAGCCAGGTGTCGGTGCCGGCGAAGTAGAAATCGAACACGCCCGTGAGGCGCGGCGGCGCATCGGGCTCGCCGCCGGTCGCGAACATCACGTTGTCGCGGAACATGTCGGCATGCACCGGGCCGCGCGGCAGCGCCGCGTAGGCCGACGATTCGGCGACATGGTTCTGGTAGGCCAGCTCGGCGCGCAGCAGCGCCGACTGCGCCTCGTCCATGTGGGGCAGCACCACCGGGGCGGTCTCGTTCCACCAGGACAGGCCGCGCAGGTTGGGCTGGATGCGCGGGTAGTCGCGCCCGGCCAGGTGCATGCGGGCCAGCATGGCGCCCAGTTCAGCGCAGTGGGCGGCCGTGGGGGCCAGCTCGCTGCGGCCCGACAGCTTCTGCACCAGCGCCGCCGGCTTGCCGGCCACGCGGTGCAGCAGCTCGCAGGGCGCCTGCGCGGGGATCGACAGCGCATGGCCGGTCGGCGGCGCCACGGCCGGGTCGGCCACGGGCGCGGGCACCGGCAGGCCGGCACCGGCCAGGTGCTTCATGAGGCAAAGGTAGTACGGCAGTTGCTCGGCGCTCAGGCGCTCGAACAGCGTCAGCACGAACTCGCCCGACTCGGTGGTGGCGAAGTAGTTGGTGTTCTCGATGCCGCCCTCGATGCCGCGCAGCTCGCGCAGGGCGCCCATGCCAAGGCGCTGGACGAGCGCGTCTGCCTCGCCGAACTGGACTTCGGTAAAAACTGCCATGGCGATGCTCAGCGCCGGACGGCGGCTGCGGGAGAAAAGAGGGAGGGCGGGAAGGAGAACGACAGCGTCACGGTCAGAACTTCAGCACGTTCCAGACACGCGGGCCGTTGCCGCCGCTGTTCGCGTCGCCGGTCGTGCCGGGGCGGGCGCTGCCGCCGTCGTTGGGCAGCACTTCGTAACCGGGCATGTTCGACTTGGGCTTGACGTTGATGCTCTGCGTGCGGCCGCCGTAGCGCACCTCGTCGACCGAGGCGCCGCTGTCTTCCGTGTGGATGTGCTCGACCTTCTGGTTGCGCCGGCCATCGGCCTGCTCCTGATTTTGTAGCGGTTCCGCCGGGGCCGGCTTGGCGGCGGGCGCGGCCGGCGCCTGCGCGAGGGCGGCAACGGGGGTGGCGAAAGCCAGCGCCAGCAGGATGCGGCGGGCGACCAGGAGTGGGGAGCTAGGCATGCACGGATTGTAGGCGTGCACCCGCTGGCGGCGTGTCGGCCGCCAGCCGACCCTGGTGTCGTTCCGGACGCCGGTCCGGGCACGGCAAAATGCCCCGATGACCGACAAGAAAACGCTGCTGCTCGTCGATGGCTCGAGCTACCTGTACCGGGCCTTCCACGCGATGCCCGATCTGCGCGCCGTGCCCGGCGACCCCAAGAGCCCGGCCACCGGGGCGATCCGGGGCATGATCAACATGATGACCGCGCTGCGCCGCGAGGTGCGCGCCGACTACGCGGCCTGCATCTTCGACGCCCCTGGCAAGACCTTCCGCGACGACTGGTACCCCGAGTACAAGGCCAACCGCTCGCCGATGCCCGACGACCTGCGCAGCCAGATCGACCCCATCCACGAAGTCGTCAGGCTGCTCGGTTGGCCGGTGATTACCGTGCCCGAGGTCGAGGCTGACGACGTGATCGGCACGCTCGCCAAGGTGGCGGCCGCGCAGGGCGTCGAGGTGATCGTGTCCAGCGGCGACAAGGACCTGAGCCAGCTGGTCGACGAGCACATCACCATCATCGACACGATGAACGGCAAGAAGCGCGACATCGCCGGCGTGACGGCCGAGTTCGGCGTGCCGCCCAGCCTCATGGTCGACTACCAGACGCTCATCGGCGACACGGTCGACAACGTGCCCGGCGTGCCCAAGGTCGGCCCCAAGACAGCGGCCAAATGGCTGCTCGAATACGGCTCGCTCGATGCGCTGGTCGAACGCGCCGCCGAAGTGAAGGGCGCCGCCGGCGAGAACCTGCGCCAGGCCCTCGACAAGCTGCCGCTGAGCAAGCGCCTCGTCACCATCCGCACCGACTGCGACCTGAACGGCTTTGTCGAAGGCCTGCCCTCGCTCGAAGGCCTGCCCGTCGGTGCGCCGCAGACCGCCGAGCTGAAGCCTTTCTACGAGAAGTTCGGTTTCAAGAGCCTGGTCAAGTCGCTCGAAGCGCAGGAAGTGCCGCCCGAGCTGATCGAAGAGAACGCCAAGAAGAAGGCCGCTTCGAAGGCCGACCGCGACCAGGGCGGCCTGTTCGACGAGCCTTCCGAGCTGGAGGCGCAAGAGGCCGCCGCGCCCGCGAGCAACCTGAAGTACGACACCATCATGGAATGGGCGCAGTTCGACGCCTGGCTCGCCAGGCTCGAGGCCGCCGAACTCACGGCCATCGACACCGAGACCACCTCGCTCGACGAAATGGTCGCGCAGATCGTGGGCATCAGCTTCAGCGTCACGCCGGGCGAAGCGGCCTACATTCCGCTCACGCACAACTACCCCGACGCGCCCGCGCAGCTGCCCATCGACGAGGTGCTCGCCAGGCTCAAGCCCTGGCTCGAGAACGCCGACAAGAAAAAGCTCGGCCAGCACATCAAGTACGACCGCCACGTGTTCGCCAACCACGGCATCGAGGTGCAGGGCTACGCGCACGACACCATGCTGCAAAGCTACGTGCTCGAAGTGAACAAGCCGCACGGCCTGTCGTCCCTGGCCGAGCGCCACCTGGGACGCAGCGGCATCTCCTACGAGGACCTGTGCGGCAAGGGCGCGCACCAGATCTCGTTCAGCCAGGTCGACATCGCCAAGGCCGCCGAGTACTCGTGCGAAGACAGCGACCAGACGCTCGACGTGCACCACGCGCTGTGGCCCCTGCTGCAGAAGGAAGAAAAGCTGGCCTACATCTACCAGCTCGAAATGGATTCGAGCGAGGCGCTGTACCGCATCGAGCGCAACGGCGTGCTGATCGACGCGCCCACGCTGGCCGCGCAGAGCCACGACCTGGGCACGCGCATCATGGCGCTGGAGCAGGAGGCCTACGACATCGCGGGCCAGCCCTTCAACCTCGGTTCGCCCAAGCAGATCGGCGAAATCTTCTTCACCAAGCTGGGCCTGCCCGTGGTCAAGAAGACGCCGAGCGGCGCGCCCAGCACCGACGAAGAAGTGCTGGAGAAGCTGGCGGAAGACTATCCGCTGCCCGCCAAGATCCTCGAGCACCGCGGCCTCTCGAAGCTCAAGGGCACCTACACCGACAAGCTCGGCCAGCTGGCCAACCCGCGCACCGGCCGCGTGCACACGCACTATGCGCAGGCGGTGGCCGTCACGGGCCGCCTGAGCAGCAACGACCCCAACCTGCAGAACATCCCGATCCGCACGCCCGAAGGCCGCCGCGTGCGCGAGGCCTTCGTGGCACCGGCGGGCAGCGTGATCGCCAGCGCCGACTACTCGCAGATCGAGCTGCGCATCATGGCCCACATCAGCGGCGACGAGTCGCTGCTGCGCGCCTTCACCGACGGCGTCGACGTGCACCGCGCCACGGCCGCCGAGGTGTTCGGCACCACGCCCGACCAGGTGTCGAGCGAGCAGCGCCGCTATGCCAAGGTCATCAACTTCGGCCTCATCTACGGCATGAGCAGCTTCGGCCTGGCGAAGAACCTGGGCATCGAGACCAAGGCCGCGGCCTCGTACATCGATCGCTACTTTGCGCGCTACCCAGGCGTGAAGACCTACATGGACCAGATCGTGGAGTTCGCGCGCGACAAGGGCTATGTCGAGACCGTGTTCGGCCGGCGCCTCTACCTGAGCGAGATCAACGGCGGCAACGGCCCCCGCAAGAAGGCGGCCGAGCGCCAGGCCATCAACGCGCCGATGCAGGGCACGGCGGCCGACCTCATCAAGCTCAGCATGGTCAAGGTACAGAACGTGCTTGACGAAGAAAAGCGTGCCACCAAGATGATCATGCAGGTGCACGACGAACTGGTGTTCGAAGTGCCCGAGGCCGAGGTCGAATGGGTGCGCACCGAAATCCCGCGCCTGATGGCCGGCGTGGCGGCGCTCAAGGTGCCGCTGCTCGCCGAGATCGGCGTCGGTCCCAACTGGGACAAGGCCCACTGATCCTCACTGATCCACGTTCGCACGACCCAACGAGACATCCCGAAGAAAGAAGAAGCACCTCCATGAAACTCCAGCCCCGCACCTTCCTGCTCGCCGCCGTCTGCGCGGCCTTCCTCGGCACCGCTTCCGCAGCCCCTGATGCCCGCATCGCCGCGCTGGCCGCCAAGGAAAAGCCCGCCCTGCTCGAGACGCTGAAGGAGCTGGTCTCCATCGAGTCGGGCAGCCGCGACATCGAAGGCCTCGAGAAAATCTCCGACCTCATCGCCGCCAAGTTCAAGGCGCTGGGCGGCGAGGTCGAGCTCATCGATCCGAGCGCCGACGCCTACCGCATGGAAGACACGCCCGAGAAGATCGGCCGCGTGGTGCGCGCCACCTTCAAGGGCACGGGCACCAAGAAGATCATGCTCATCGCGCACATGGACACGGTCTACACCGTGGGCATGCTCAACAAGCAGCCGTTCCGCGTCGACGGCGACAAGGCCTACGGCCTGGGCATTGCCGACGACAAGCAGGGCGTGGCCGTCATCACACACCTGGTGTCGATGCTGCAGGCGCTGAAATTCAAGGACTACGGCACGCTCACCGTGCTGATCAACGGCGACGAGGAAATCAGCTCGCCCGGTTCGCGCGCGCTGCTCACCAAGCTGGGCGGCGAGCACGATGCGGTGCTGTCGTTCGAGGGCGCCTCCATCAAGGACGACAAGCTCTCGCTGGCCACTGCGGGCATCGCCTCGGTCACGCTGAACGTGGCGGGCAAGGCCTCGCACGCGGGCTCCGCGCCCGAGCTGGGCGTGAACGCGCTGTACGAGCTGTCGCATCAGATCCTGCAGATGCGCGACCTGTCCGACCCGTCCACGGGCCTGAAGATGAACTGGACCATCTCCAAGTCGGGCACCAACCGCAACGTGATCCCGGCCAGCGCCACGGCGGGCGCCGACGTGCGCGTGCTCAAGGTGGCCGACTACGACCGCATCGAGCAGCAGGTGAACGAGCGCGTGAAGAAGCAACTGGTGCCCGAGGCCAAGGTCGAGCTGAAGTTCGAACGCCGCCGTCCGCCGCTCGAGGCCACCGACGCGTCGCGCGCGCTGGCCAAGCACGCGCAGGCCATCTACAAGGACGAGCTGGGCCGCCCGCTGGGCGCCGACGACAAGGCCGCCGGTGGCGGCACCGACGCGGCGTTCGCCTCGCTCAAGACCAAGGCGCCGGTCATCGAGCGCTTCGGCCTGCAAGGCTTCGGCGCGCACACGGCCGACGCGGAGTACGTGCTGATCGACTCCATCGAGCCGCGCCTCTATCTGGGTGTGCGCATGGTGATGGACATCGCCACCGGCAAGACCACCGTCCGCTGACCGCCACCGACCGCTGTCGGCCATGCGGCTGCGCCACATCGAGGTCTTCAACGCGATCATGCTCGCGGGCAGCGTGAGCGCGGCCGCGCGGCTCATCAACATCACGCAGCCGGCCGTGAGCCGCACGTTGCAGCATGCCGAGCTGCAGCTGGGCTTTCCGCTGTTCCAGCGCGCCAAGGGGCGGCTCACGCCGACCACCGAGGCGCTCACGCTGTACCCGCACATCGAGCGGCTGTTCGCGCAGCTCGACGAGGTGCAGCGGCTGGCCGCGAACCTGCGCGCGGGCAACGACACGGGTGAGCTGCGCATCCTCAGCGTGCTCGCGCTGAGCTACGAAATCCTGCCGCGCGCGCTCAAGGCCTTCCGCGAGATGCACCCGGGCTACGCGATCACGGTCGAGTCGCTGCACTCGCCGCAGATCATGTCGGCGCTGCTGCTGCAGGAGGCCGACGTGGGCTTCGCCTTCAGCCCCGCGGTGCACCCTTCGCTCACGCAGGAGACGCTGGCCGACAGCCGCATGGTGTGCATCGCGCCCAAGGGCATGCTGCCGCGCGCGCTGGTGCGCAACGGCTCGGTGGCGCTGCACGACCTCATCGACCGCCCGGTGATCGGCCTCGACGGCCGCGACCCGGTCGGCACCAGCCTGAGCCAGGCCTGCCGGCAGGCGGGCGTGGGCTTCCAGCAGGCCGTGGTCACGGTGCAGACCTACCACGCGGCGCTGGCCATGGCGCACCACGGGCTGGGCGTGGCGCTGGTCGACGGCTGCACGGCGCGCTCGGCCGACCGCGCCAAGGTCGACGTGCTCACGCTGGAGCCGCACATTCCGGTGCCGGTGCGCGCGCTGCGCTTCGCGGGCCGGCCCGATTCGGTGGCGGTGCGCGGCATCACGCGCTGCATGCGCGAAGCGATCGAGCAGACCGCCTGAGAAAGATGCGGGGCATTCGCCTCGCGCCATAATCCGCGCCCATGCACGCCCTTCGAACCTTCTGCGCAATGCACCGCCTGGTGCTGGCGTGGTTCATGGCGTCGCTGTTGATTGCGGGCGCATCGCCGCTCGTGAACCCGCAGGCGATGGAACTCGTGTGTTCCGCGGCGGGCACCGTCAAGCTCATCGTGCAGGGCGACGACGGCGCGACCGAAGTCGGCATGGCGGCCATGGACTGCCCGCTGTGCATGGTCTCCGGCCCACCGCCTGCCACCGTGCAGGTGACGCTGCCCACGCCGCTGCCGCTGGGCCGCGCGCTGCAATCGATTCCTGCTGCCCGCCTCGCGGCAGCCACGGCTTCGCCGCCGCCGGCGCGAGCGCCGCCCACGCATCTCTCCTGAGCTTCGTCGTTCCTGCACCTGACGCCGCCTGAACGGGCCGCGCGGTGCGTTCCCGGTCGTTGTGCGGCCGGCGCTGCGCTTCATTTGTTTTCGCCAGCGCCGTCGCAAGAGAGATGCCATGCCCACCCTTTCCCGTGCCCCCGCCCTGGGGCTGCTTGCCCTGTTCGGCGCCGTCCATGCGCCTGCCAATGCCCAGACCGCCGTGTCTTCGCTGCCCCCGATCGAAGTGGCCGACGACGCCCCGCGCCCCAACGGCCGGCTCGACCTCGACACGCCCGCCGACACCGCGAGCCGCCTGGGCCTCACCCCGCGCGAGACGCCGGCTTCCGTCACGGTGGTGAATCGCGCGGTGCTCGATGCGCGCGGCGCGCAGAACACGCAGGAGGCGCTGCGCGCCGTGCCCGGCGTGACCGCGCACGACGCGCCCGGCAACGTCGGCGTGAGCTACCGTGGCTTTGGCAGCGGCTCGATCGCGCAGCTGTTCAACGGCATCAACCTGCAGTATTCGATCGCGGCGCGCCCGGTCGACAGCTGGATCTACGACCGCGTCGAGGCCATCGGCGGCCCGTCGAGCTTCCTGTTCGGCTCGGGCGCGCTGGGCGGTTCGATCAACTACATCACCAAGGCGCCCGAGCGCAGCGACTTCGCCGAAGCGCAACTGCGCCTGGGCACGCAGAACCTGAAAGAGGCCTCCTTCGGCCTGAACCGCCGCATCGCCGGCGACGGCGGCGCGGGCAGCCACTACGCGCGCATCGACGTGAACCACCGCGACGCCCACGGCTGGACCGACGGCACCAAGAGCCAATCGACGCAGCTCGCGGCCTCGCTGCTGTCGGACTTCGGCGGCGGCCTGAAGCACACGCTGGCCTACGAATACCAGGACGAAGACGTCACGCGGCCCTACTGGGGCACGCCGGTGCTGAACCCGGCGGGTGGCGAGATGCGCATCGACCGCGGCACGCGCTTCAAGAACTACAACAGTGCCGACGGTCTCTATGCGCAGCGCGTGCAGTGGCTGCGCTCGGTCACCGAATGGCAGGCCAGCGACGCGCTGCAGTTCAAGAACACCTTCTATGCCTACGACGCGCTGCGCGACTACCGCAACGTCGAGAACTACCGCTACAACGCGCGCAACACGGCCGTCATCCGCTCGGGCGCCTTGCTGCAGCGGCACGACCAGGACGTGTGGGGCAACCGCGTCGAAGGCATCTACAAGGGCCAGCTCGGCGGGCTGAAGAGCGACTGGTCCTTCGGGCTCGACTTCAGCGTGAACCGTCAGACGCGCTTCCCCAACAGCCTGCCCGGCACCGTGAGCACGGTGAACCCGTACGTCTTTGCCACCGAGCGCTTCTTCGACGTGCCGGGCATGACGCCGGGCTTCCGCCCCGACCGCGACAACAAGGTGCGGACCACCGCGCTGTATCTGGAGAACCGCACCGCGCTGCAGCCGTCGCTGCACCTCGTGACGGCGCTGCGCCACGAGCGCATCGACCTCGACCTGGTCAACCGCCGCACGGTGGACGCGGCGAACCCGGCCACCTTCCATCGCGGCTACCGGCCGACCACCGGCCGCATCGGCCTGGTGTGGGACTTCGCGCCCGGCGCCAACCTGTACGCGCAGTACGCCACGGCGGCCGATCCGCCGTCGGGCGTCCTCTCGACCGCCTCGTTCGCCGACGTGCGCAACAACAGCGAGCTCACCACCGGCCGGCAGGTCGAGGTCGGCACCAAGCTCGACTTCTGGCAGGGCAAGGGCACGGCCACGCTCGCGGCCTACAGCATCCGCCGCACCAACATCGCGACGCAGGACCCGGCCAACAGCGCGCTCACGGTGCTGGTCGGCGAGCAGTCGTCCAAGGGCGTGGAGCTGGCGCTCGGGCTGCAGCCCACGCCGCAGTGGTCGCTGCAGGGCAACCTCACCTACGTCGATGCGCGCTACGAGCAGTTCCGCCAGGGCGGCGTGTCGCTCGCGGGCCGCACGCCGACCAACACGCCGGCGGTGGTCGCGAACCTCTGGGTGTCGTACGCCATCACGCCGCGCCTGCAGGCCACGGCGGGCGTGCGGCATGTGGGCAGGGTGTACGCCGATGCGGCCAACACGATGCACTGGCCCGGCTACACGCTGCTCGACCTCGGGCTGAGCTGGCAGGTGAACCGCAACGTCACGCTGGTGGGCCGCGTGCGCAACGCGACCGACCGCGTGTACGCCGCGAACGTCGGTGCCGGCTTCGCCTACCTCGGCGCGCCGCGCACGGCCGATGTGTCGGTGCGCGTGAGCTTCTGAACCGAAGGAGCGCCGCCATGCATGCCAAACGCTGGTTGTTCCTGATCCACCGCTGGCTCGGCGTGGTCGTCTGCGCCTTCTTCGCGATGTGGTTCGTCTCGGGCGTGGTGATGATGTACGTGGGCTACCCCAAGCTCACCGAGGCCGAGCGTCTGCAGCACCTGCCGCCGCTCGATGCGAAGGCGCCCTTGCTGGGGCCGCGGCAGGCGCTCGATGCGGCCGGTATCGCGGGGCCGTTGCAAGACTTGCGGCTCGCGGTCGCCAGCGGCGGGCAGGCGGTGTACCTCGCGGTGCCGGCGAGCGCGGCAGAACCTGGCGCGCGCCGGTCGCCGCCGGGTCGCGGCGTGGTCGTCGTCGATGCGCAGACCGGCGCCGTGCTGCGCCAGGTCGACCGCGCCCGTGCACTCGTGAGCGCGCAGGCCTATGGGGGCGAGGGCGTGGTGCTCCAGTACCGGGGCACCATCGACGAAGACGCCTTCACCCATTCGCGCGGGCTCGACGCGCACCGCCCGCTGCACGTGATCGACCTGGCCGATGCGCAGGCCACGCGGCTGTACATCTCGGGCCGCACCGGCGAGGTGGTGCGCGACGCGCCGCGTGCCGAGCGGCTGTGGAACTACGCCGGTGCATGGATTCACTGGCTCTACCCGCTGCGCGGCACGGGCCTGGACCGCTACTGGGCCGACATCGTCAACTGGCTGTCGATCGTCGGCATCGCCGTCACGCTCACGGGCACCGTGGTGGGCGTGATGCGCTGGCGCTTCCGGCGCACCTACAAGAGCGGCTCGCACTCGCCGTACCAGGGCACGATGATGCGCTGGCATCACATCAGCGGGCTGCTGTTCGCGCTCGTCACGCTGACGTGGATCTTCAGCGGGCTGATGTCGATGAACCCCTGGCGCGTGTTCGACAGCGGTGCGCCGGCATTGCGCATGGCGGCGATGCAGGGCGGGCCGCTCGTTGTTGAAGCTGGTGATGCAACGCCCGCCGCGTTGCTGGCGTCAACGCGTGGCGATATCCGCGAACTGCGCTGGGCGCGTGCGGCGGGGCAGACGTTGGTGCTGGCCAACACCGCCAGCGGCCGGCCGCTGGTGCGCGACGCGGCCAGCGCGCAGCCGCATCAGATCGACCCTGCGGCGCTGCGCACCGCCGTCGCGCAACTGCTGCCTGATCCGGTCGCGCGCATCGACGTGCTCACCGCCTACGACAGCCACTACTACACGCGCGACGCGCACACCATGACCGGCGGCAGCGAGAAGCCGCTGCCCGTCTGGCGCGTGGTGTTCGCCGACACGCACGCCACCTGGGTCCACGTCGATCCGCAGACCGGCGCCGTGCTCGGCCGCAGCGACAGCGCGCGGCGGTGGAGCCGCTGGCTGTTCGCGATGCTGCACAGCTGGGACTGGCTGCCGCTGCTCGCGCACCGCCCGCTGTGGGACGTGCTGCTGGTCGTGCTCAGCGTGGGCGGTGCGCTGCTGAGCCTGACCGGCGTGGTGATCGGCTGGCGGCGCCTGGGCCGCAAGCTCAAGCGTGCGGCGGGGCCGCGTCCAGCGCCTGCCCGATCCGCTGCGCCGAGCCGAAGGCCAGCGTGAAACCCAGCGCGCCGTGGCCGGTGTTGAACAGCATGTTCGACGGCGCATGCGGCAGCCGACCGATGATCGGCAGGCCCTTCGGCGTGGCCGGGCGCATGCCGGTCCAGGGGTGCAGTTCGGCCAGCCGGCTGGCGCGCGGAAATACGGCGCGCGTGGCGTCGGCCAGCGTCTCGATGCGCGTGGCGGGAATGCTCGCGTCGTGCCCCACGAGCTCGGCCATGCCGGCCACGCGCAGGCGCGAGCCGATGCGCGCGAAGACGACCTTGCGCGCGCTGTCGGTCACGTTCACGCGCGGCGCCGCGCCGGGCGCGGGGTCGACGTCGACCGTGATGCTGTAGCCCTTGAGCGGATACACGGGCAGGTAGGCGCCGAGTGCGCGACCGAGCTTGTGCGAGGCCGAGCCCAGCGCCATCACGAAGGCATCGGCTTCGATGTCGCCCTCGCTCGTCTGCACCGCCACCACGCGACCTTCGCTGCGCGCGAAGCCGTGCACGTCGGTACCAAGCAGGAAGCGCACGCCGCGCGTGCTCAGTGCGCGCATCAGCTCGGCGCACACCTTGAGGCAGTCGGCCGCGCACTCGCTCGGCGTGTGGACCGCACCCGCCATCTGGCCGCGGTAGTCCGCGAGCGCGGGCTCGATGGCCACGCACTCGTCGGGCGTGACGATGCGCTGCTCGCTGCCCAGGGTGCGCTGCAGTTCGACCTGCGCGCGCGCACCGGCCAGCGAGGCGGCGCTGGCATAGATCACCAGCTTGCCGGTGGCGGAGAAATCGCAGTCGGGCGCGATGTCGGCCTGCATGGCCTCGAAGCCGGTGCGGCTCGCGGCCGCCAGCGCGAGCAGCTGCGCGGTGGTGTCGCGCGAGGTCGCGGCGTTGCACGCGGCCAGGAAGGCCAGGCCCCAGCGCCACTGCAGCGGATCGAGCTGCGGGCGCAGTTTCAGCGGCGAGGTGGGGGAGAACAGCAGCTTGGGCAGCTGCGTCCAGATCGACGGATCGGCCAGCGGCTGCACGTACGAGTAGCTCAGCTGCGCGCCGTTGCCGCCGCTGGCGCCCGCGCCGGGCGCCGCGCGGTCGATCACCGTGACCTGGTGGCCCTGGCGCTCGAGTTGCCAGGCGGTCGCCAGGCCCACGATGCCGGCGCCGAGCACGCACACATGCATGGAGGCAACTTTCCGGAAGTGAAGAAAAAAGGGAACAGAAGAGACAGCGTGCGACTGTAGGGGCCCCTCGCCGTGCCCGGAAATGCCAAAAGAACCCAGCCCATAACCTTTGGGCATGACCCCGGGGTTAATTGGAATTGTCCCGATGTGTCACTCCTTCTTACACTGGCCGTCTGTTCAATCCAACCGATGAAGGCTCGAATGAAACTCTCCGTTTTGATGGCGTCCCTGGCTGCCGCGGTCCTCTTCACTGCACCGGCCGCGCAGGCTGCCGACACGCTCGCCAAGATCGCCGAGTCCGGCAAGATCTCGCTCGCCTACCGCGAGTCGTCGGTGCCCTTCAGCTACCTGGACGGCCCCAACAAGCCGATCGGGTTCTCGGTGGAACTCTCCAACGCCGTGGTCGAGGCGGTGAAGAAGAAGTTGAACAAGCCCAACCTGCAGGTCTCGCTGATGGCGGTCACTTCGCAGAACCGCATCCCGCTGATCACCAACGGCACCATCGACCTGGAGTGCGGCTCCACCACCAACAACACCGCGCGCGGCAAGGACGTGGCCTTTGCGGTGAACCACTTCTACACGGGCACGCGCCTCTTGACGAAGAAGTCTTCCAAGATCAAGGACTACGCCGACCTGGCGAAGAAGACCGTGGCCAGCACCACCGGCACCACCAACGCGCTGGTCATGCGCAAGTACAACACCGAGAAGAACCTCGACATGAACATCGTGCTCGGCAAGGACCACGCCGACGCGTTCCTGCTGGTCGAGAGCGATCGCGCCGTGGCCTTCGCCATGGACGACATCCTGCTGTTCGGCCTCATCGCCAACTCGAAGAACCCGGCCGACTACGAAGTGGTGGGCGAGTCGCTGCAGGTCGAGCCCTACGCCTGCATGCTGCCCAAGGACGACCCGGCCTTCAAGAAGCTGGTGGACGACACCTTCACCGCCATGATGAAGAGCGGCGAGTTCGAGAAGCTCTACACCAAGTGGTTCATGCAGCCGATCCCGCCGAAGAACGTGCCGCTGAACCTGCCGATGAGCGACCAGCTCAAAGAAAACCTGAAGGCCTTCAGCGACAAACCAGCGACCTGATCGCACAGAGAGAGCGAAAGAGAAAAGACATGGTCGCAGCCACGCAGGTCGTCGGCATCCTCGGGGGCATGGGCCCCGCGGCGGGCGCCGACTTCGTCCGGCTCTTCGTGCAGGCTTGCGCGCAGCAGATGCGTGCGCGCGGCGAGCCGGTGCGCGACCAGTCCTTTCCCGAACACTGGCTGGCGCAGGTGCCGGTGCCCGACCGCACCGGCGCGCTGGCCTCCGACGCGCAGGGCGCGCACCAGCCGCTCGAACCGATGCTGCAGGCGCTGGGCCGGCTGGCCGCGCTGGGCAGCCGCGCCGTGGCCATCGCCTGCAACACCGCGCATGCGTGGCACGCCAACCTGCAGGAGCGCTTTCCGCAGGTCGAGCTGTTGCACATGGCGCGCGAAACCGCGCAGCACCTGGCCGCGCAGGGCGCGAGCGAGGTGGCGCTGATGGCCACCGAGGGCACCTACCGCGTGCGGCTGTACGAGCAGGCGCTGGCCGAGGCCGGTCTGGGTTGCCATGTGCCGTCGGCCGACGAGCGCCAGACCATCATGCGCGGCATCTTCGACGGCGTGAAGGCCGGCAACCTGCCGCTGGCCGAACGCTGCTTCTCCGAGGTCGCGCTGCGGCTGGCCGAACGGCACGGCCCGGTCACGATCATCATGGGCTGCACCGAGGTGCCGCTGGGCCTGCAGGGCTCGACCGCGGTGGCGGGGCTGCGCCTCGTCGATCCGGCGCAGGTGCTGGCCGAGGCGCTGGCACGGCGGGCCTACGGCACCTGACCGCAGCCCGAAGCGGCCCGGCTGCTTTACGGTCCGGTCATACGGCCCGGCCCGATTTCGCCTACATTGCGGCGTGCGTTTTTCTACGCCACACCCCCTTGTCAGACGATTCAACCGGAGCCCTTGCATGACCTCCTTCGACGACAACCGTTCCGAATTCGATTCGCTGCGCCCCGGCGACAGCACCGAGCAGGGGGCCACGCGCCGCACTGCGCTCAAGGCCGCCCTCGGTGTCGGCTACGCCGCCGCCGTGCTGCCGGTGGCCGCGCAGACGGCCATCACCACACCGGCCGATGGCCTGAAGGCCGGCCCCATCAAGTACACCGTCAACGGCTTCGGGGTGCCTGCCTATGCCGCGGCGCCGGCTGGCAAGACCGGGCTGCCCGTGGTGCTGGTGATCCAGGAGATCTTCGGCGTGCACGAGTACATCGCCGACACCTGCCGCCGCTTCGCCGAGTTGGGCTATCTGGCCATTGCGCCCGAGCTGTATGCGCGCCAGGGCGATCCGCGCGGCTACACCGACATTCCCAAGCTGCAGGCCGACATCGTCACCAAGGTGCCCGACGCGCAGGTCATGGCCGACCTCGACGGCGCACTGGCCTGGGCCAAGGCCAACGGCGGCGACACCGCCAAGGCCGGCATCACCGGCTTCTGCTGGGGCGGGCGCATCGTGTGGCTCTATGCGGCCACGGGCAAGGTCAAGGCCGGCGTGGCCTGGTACGGCCGGCTGGTCGGGCAGGCCAGCGAATTGCAGCCCAAGCACCCCGTCGACATCTCCGCCAGCCTGCAGGCGCCGGTGCTCGGCCTGTACGGCGGAAAAGACCAGGGCATCCCCCTTGACACGGTTGATAAGATGAAAGCTGCTCTGGCCGGTGGGACTCCGGCGGCCAAGGCATCGAGCTTCGTCGTGTACCCCGAAGCAGGCCACGCGTTCCACGCCGACTACCGCCCGAGCTACCTCAAGAGCGCCGCGGAAGACGGCTGGCAGCGTGCCACGGCCTGGTTCAAAGCCAATGGTGTCGCCTGACCGAAGACGGCGCCCGTAGCCACCCGCCGCCGAAGGCCGTCCGAAGTGACGGCCTTTCTCTTTTTATGAACGGAACAAGGTCATAACGGCCGTCCCTCTTGCGCAAGCAGCTATGAATTTGATAGTAATTCTCGTGGCGACCCTGGTCGCCGGCATCGGTAGCGTCTGGCTCGCGGCCCTGCTGCTGCGCGTGGGCGTGCGCAGCGGTGGCGGCGGCGTGAACCCGCAGCACCTGCTGAGCCTGGCGGCCGGCGCGCTGCTGGCCACTGCCTTCATGCACCTGCTGCCCGAGGCCTTCGAAAGCCGCATCGAGCCCGCGCTGCTGTTCGCGGTGCTGCTGTTCGGGCTGGTGTTCTTCTTTTTGCTCGACAAGGCCGAGCTGTGGCACCACGGGCACGAGCACCACCATGGCGACGTCGCACCCGCCAAGGGCGAAGCGCACGATCACCACGATCACGGTCATTCACACGGCCACGCCCACCACCACCCACCCACCACGGGCGGCGGCGGCTGGGCCGTGCTCACCGGCGACAGCGTGCACTGCTTCGGCGACGGCATCCTGATCGCCTCGGCCTTCGTGGCCGACATCCGTCTGGGCCTCGTGGCCGCGCTGGCCGTGCTCGCGCACGAGGTGCCGCACCACATCGGCGACCTCGTCGTGCTGCGCCAGAGCTCGGCCAATTCACGCGCGGCGCTGGTGAAGGTGTCGCTCGCGGGCACGATGACCATGCTCGGCGGCATCGCGGGCTGGTGGCTGGTCGACCAGCTGCATGGCTGGCTGCCGTACTTCCTGGTGCTGGCGGGCAGCAGCTTCGTCTACGTGGCGCTGGCCGACCTGATTCCGCAGCTGCAAAAGCGCCTGCCCGCGCGCCAGACCGCGGCGCAGATCGCGTGGCTCGCGGCCGGCATCCTGCTGGTCACGCTCGTGAGCCGCTTGGCGCACGGCGAGCATGGCCACGAACACGGCCACGATGAAGGACACGGCGAGCACGGCCACGTCCACAAAGACTGACGACGACGCGTGTGGGTGGCCTCGGGAGACGGGAAACTTTCCGACACCGACGTCAGCCCGTCGATCCACCGCAAGGGGCAAAACAGGCGCACCATAGAGGGCCGTTTACTCATCTGCCGAGGAATTCGATCATGACGCCCCAAGCCGATGCCACCGCGCGCTCCGCCTCGTCGTCCGAAGACGACGATGACGACAGCACGCCTGCCGACGACTTCGATGAACTCGAAGCCGATGCGTCCGACGACCTGTCGGACGAAACGGGCATCGACCTCACCGATGCCAGCGAGCTCGATGCCGACAACGTGCCGGCCGACGAAGAGTTCGACCGCGTGATGAACGCGCCGGACTGATTCGCCTGACCCAGCCCGGTCAGGCCGGTTCGGGCCAGCGTGCCTGCGCCGGACGCACCGATTCGTAGAAGCGCGCCATCTGCAGCACGCCCAGGTCGTCGAAGCGGCGCCCCGCGATCTGCAGGCCGATCGGCAGGCCGTTCTTTGCATGGCCGCAGTTGATCGAGGCGGCCGGTTGTTCCGACTGGTTGAACACCGACGTGAAGTGCGAGTCCTTCAGCAGGTTTTCCGAGCCGCTGTTGATGGCGTCCGCCGCGAACGGCAGCACCGGCGACACCGGCGACAGCACGTAGTCGAAGGGCTGCGTGGCCGCCACGGTGGCCGCACGCAAGGCCTGCATGCGCGTGAAGGCGCGGAAGGTGTCTTCGGGCGTGAGCGAGGCGGCGAACTCCGCCGCCTGGTGGATGTAGCCGGCCGCGAGCTTCGCGCGTTCGGGCGCCATCGCGGCCAGGTCGACGCGGCAGCGCATGGTGAAGAAGTGGGCCATGCCCATGCGCATGTCCAGCGTGGTCCAGTCGGCCAGCGGTTCGACGATGGCGCCGGCCTGCTCGAACAGGCGGGCCGCGGCCAGCACCGCCTCTTTCACTTCCGTATCGATCGGCCACCCGCCCATGGTGTCGGTCCACAGGCCGATGCGCAGGCCCTTCACGTTGCGTTCGAGCCGCTGCCACGCGAAGTCGTTCGGCGGCAGGCTCATGTAGTCGCGTGCGTCGGGGCGCGTCACCACCTGCATCAAGAGCGCGGCGTCGGCCACGGTGCGCGTCATGGGGCCGATCACGCGCGCCGCGGCGGGCGGGTCGACCGGAATGCGGCCGTGGCTGGGCTTGAGGCCGAACACGCCGCAGAAGCTGGCCGGAATGCGCACCGAGCCGCCGATGTCGGTGCCCAGGTGCAGCGGGCCGTAGCCCGCGGCGGCGGCGGCGCCGGCGCCCGAGCTCGAGCCGCCGGTGTTGCGGCCCAGGTCCCACGGGTTGCGCGTGAGCGCGTGGAAGCTCGACGGCGCCGCGCCGAGAAAGCCGAAGTCGGGCATCGTCGTCTTGGTCACGATCACCGCGCCGGCTTCGCGCAGGCGCGCGGCGGCGGGGGCGTCGGCCGCGGCGGGCGCCAGCACGGTGGCGGCGCTGCCGATGGGCGTGGGCGTGCCGCGCGTGGCGATGTTCTCCTTCAGCGTGACCGGCACGCCATCGAGATCGCCCTGCGGCTTGCCCTGGGCCCAGCGTGCCTCGGAGGCGCGCGCCGAGGCCAGCGCGGCTTCGGCGTCCAGCCCGTAGGTGGCGTGGATGTGCGGCTCCCAGCGCTCGATGCGCGCGAGCACGGCCTGTGTGACCTCGACCGGCGACAAGGCGCGGTCACGGTAGCGTTCGAGCAACTGGAGGGCACTGAGTTCGTACAGGGGTGTGGTCATGTCTTCGTTTCTTCTTGGGGTGGTGGGATGAAGGTGGGTTGAAAGAGGGGAAGAGGACGGCGCTCAGCCGCCCCCGAACGCATAGCCCTGGCCCGGCGCCGCGGCCAGCAGCGTGCGCGTGTAGGCCTCGCGCGGCGACAGCAGCACGTCGTGCGCGCTGCCTTGCTCGACGATGCGGCCCTTGTGCATCACGATCAGGCGGTCGCAGATCTGGCTGGCCACGCGCAGGTCGTGGGTGATGAACAGGATGCCGATCGACAGCCGCTGCTGGATCTCCGCGAGCAGCTTCAATATCTGGTCCTGCACCGACACGTCGAGCGCCGACACGGCCTCGTCGGCGATCAGCACGCGCGGCTCGCAGGCCAGTGCGCGCGCAATGCACAGCCGCTGGCGCTGACCGCCCGAGAACTCGCTCGGGTAGCGGTGCAGCACCTCGGGCTGCAGCCGCACCAGCGCCATCAGCTCCTCCGCGCGCTGCCAGGCCTTGGCATGCGGCACGCCGAAATTCACCGGCCCCTCGACGATCGACTGGCCCACCGTGCGGCGCGGGTTGAGCGAGCGGTTCGGGTCCTGGAACACGACCTGCACCATGCGCCGGAACGCCGAGCGCTGCGCGCCGCGCGAGCCCTCGATGCCCGGCACGCGGATGTCGCCGTCGGTCGGCTCGATGAGCCGCGCGATGCAGCGCGCCACGGTCGACTTGCCCGAGCCCGATTCGCCCACGATGCCGACCGTCTCGCTCGCATGCAGCTTCAGCGACACGTCGGCCGCCGCATGCACCGCGCGGCGCTTGCCGGGCCAGCTGCCCGTGCGGTAGACCTTGCCCACGCCGCGCGCATCGAGCAGCGGCGCCCGGGCGTCGATGGGCGCGCGCAGCACGGGCGCCAGCCGCGGCACGGCGTCGAGCAGCATGCGCGTGTAGGCCTCCTTCGGGCGGCGCAGCACTTCGTCCTTCGGGCCGCTCTCGACCTGCCGGCCCAGCTGCAGCACCACCACCTGGTCGGCGATGTCCGCCACCACGCCGAAGTCGTGCGTGATGAACAGCACGGCCGTGCCGTTCTCCTGCTGCATCTCGCGGATGAGCGCGAGGATCTCGGCCTGCGTGGTCACGTCGAGCGCGGTGGTGGGTTCGTCGCAGATCAGCAGGGCCGGGCGCAGGATCAGCGCGATGGCGATCACGATGCGCTGGCGCTGCCCGCCCGAGAGCTGGTGCGGGTAGGCGTCGTAGATGCGCTGGGGCTCGGGCAGCCTCACGCGCTCGAAGATGGCCAGCACGCGCGCGCGGCGCGCGGCGGCGCCCAGTGTCGTGTGCTCGGCCAGGATCTCGTCGACCTGCGCGCCGCAGCGCATCACCGGGTTGAGCGCGGTCATCGGCTCCTGGAACACCATCGCCATGCGGGCGCCGCGCAGGGCGCGCAGCCGCGCCGGGCTGGCCGCGAGCACGTCTTCGCCCTGCACCTCGATGCGCCCGGCCGAGGGCCGCAGCGACGCGGGCAGCAGGCCCATCGCGGCCTGCGCGATGACCGATTTGCCGGAGCCCGACTCGCCCAGCAGGCACACGACCTGGCCGGGCATGACGTCGAACGAGATGCCGTGCACCGCGTGCGCGCGGTCGGCGCCGGCGGGCAGGTCGATGGCGAGGTCGCGCACCACGAGGCAGGGCGCGGCAGACGTTGTGGAAGGGGTGGATGTCATGCTCAGCCTCCGCGTGCCTTGAACTTGGGATCGAGTGCGTCGCGCAGGCCGTCGCCGAGCATGTTCACGGCCAGCACCGTGAGCGCCAGGAAGAGGCCGGGCAGCAGCACGGTCGAGGGGTGCGAGGTGAAGTGCGTGCGGCCTTCGGACATGATGTTTCCCCAGGTCGGCACCTCGGACGGCAGGCCGATGCCGAGGAAGGACATCACGGCCTCCACCAGCATCGCCGCCGCGCAGATGAAGGTGCCCTGCACGATCAGCGGCGCCACCGTGTTGGGCAGGATGTGGCGCAACATCAGCTTCCAGGTCGGCGTGTCGAGCGCCACGGCCGCCTCCACGTACGGCTCTTCGCGCACCGACAGCACCACCGAGCGCACCAGCCGCGCCACGCGCGGCGTCTCGGGCACGACGATGGCCAGGATCACCGTGAGCAGGCTGGGCCGCCACACGGCCACCAGCACGATCGCGAACAGGATGCCGGGGATGGCCATCATCCCGTCCATCACCCGCATGATCACGCCGTCCAGGCGCCGGAAGTAGCCCGCCACCATGCCGACCACGAGGCCGAACGCGACCGAGCCCAGCGCCACCGCCACGCCCACCGACAGCGAGATGCGCGCGCCGTAGGCCGTGCGGCTCCACAGGTCGCGGCCCATGCTGTCGGTGCCCAGCGGGAAGAAGCGATCGAAGCTGTCGCCCGCCAGCGTGGTGAACTCGGCGCGCGCGCCGGGCGGCAGGTGCGAGTTCGCGGGGTCCATCGCGTTCGGGTCGATGGTGCCGAGCCAGGGCGCGGCCACTGCCAGCAGCAGCATCGCGGCCAGCAGGACGCCGCCGATGCGCACGCCGCCGTTGGCGAGCAGGCGGCGCAGCAGCGAGCGGGCCGGGGCCCGGGGTGCGGCGGGCGGAACCGCGGCAGAGGCAGGCGCATCGTCGCGCAGGGAGATCGAAGTCATGGCGGGGCTTTCGAAGGAAGGTCAGTACCGGATGCGCGGATCGAGCAGCAGGTAGCTCAGGTCCACCAGCAGGTTGACCACCACGTAGACGAGCGAGAAGAAGAGGGTGATCGCCTGGATCAGTGGGTAGTCGCGCGAGAGCACGGCGTCCACCGTGAGCTGGCCCAGGCCGGGGATCGCGTAGATCGTCTCGGTGACCACCACGCCGCCGATCAGGCCCGCCACGCTCAGGCCGATGACGGTGGCGATCGGCACGGCCGCGTTGGCCAGTGCGTGGCGCAGCAGCATGCGCCACTCGGCGATGCCCTTGGCGCGCGCGGTGCGCACGTAGTCTTCGGTGAGCGCCTCCGACACCGCCGCGCGCGTGACCCGCGCGATGAGCGCCGCGTACATCACGGCCAGCGTGACGCAGGGCAGCGCCAGGTGACGCAGCCAAGGGCCCACGCCGTCGCCGATGCGCTGGTAGCCCTGCGAGGGCAGCCAGCCGAGCTGCATCGAGAACAGCCAGATCATCACGTAGCCGGCCACGAACACCGGCACCGAGAAGCCGAGCACCGAGGCACCCATGATGAAGCGGTCGAGCCGGCCGCCGCGCCGCGAGGCCGCGAGCACGCCCAGCGGCACGGCGATCAGCACCGTGAGCACCACCGTCACCGCCGCCACCGAGAGCGTGGGCTCCAGGCGCTGGCCGATCAGGTCGGTCACGCGCATCCGGTAGAAGAACGAGTAGCCGAGGTCGCCGCGCAGCACCTGGCCGAGCCAGTGCACGAACTGCGTGACGATCGATGCGTCCAGGCCCAGCTGGGCGCGGATGCGCGCGATGTCCTGTGCGCTGGCCGCGTCGCCGGCGATGGCCGCCGCGGGGTCGCCGGGCGTCATGCGCAGCAGCAGGAAGACGATGACGGCCACGATCAGGAGCACGGGCGCGGTGGCCAGTCCGCGGCGCAACAGGAAGTGGAGCATGTGAATCAGGTCCTTGACGAGGGGCCGGGCGTGTGGCGCGGGCAAAGGAAGTCCCGCCCGGCTGCCGCGCGAGGCGCAGCCGGTCAGGGGTGGCGATCAGAAAGGGGAGAGGGGCGGGCGCGCGGGCCGGCCTATGTCGCGGTCATGGCGATGGTGCGGACGTCTTGCGCACGTTCCAGTACAGCACCGCCGGCGACGGCAGCAGGCCGGTGATGGTGCCGCGGCGCACGGCCGTGGGCGCCTTGCCTTCGCCGAGCGGGGCGAGCACGCCGTGTTCGAGCACGACCTGCTGGATCTGCGTGGCGATCTCCTTGCGCTGGGCGAGGTCTGCGGTGGCGATGAACTTGGTCTTCAGCGCCTCGAGCTCGGGCACGACGGGCCAGCCGAAGTAGCCCTGGTCGCCGTTGCCGGTCAGCGGGCTGTAGCCGATGGGGCTGCTCGCGTCCACGCCGCCCCAGAAGGTGATGAAGGCGTTCCAGCCGCCGTTCTCGGGCAGGTCCTTCTTGGCGCGCCGGGTCACGAGCGTGGCCCAGTCGGTGGTCTGCACGTCGACGTTGAAGCCCACCTGCTTGAGCAGCTGGCCGTACACCGCGGGCAGCTTGTTCAGCGCGGGCGCATCGCCCGGCAGCAGGATCACCACGGGCTTGCCGTCGTAGCCCGATTCCTTGAGCAGCTTGCGCGCCTCTTCGAACTGCGGCTTGCCGGTGTAGAAGCCCGTCTTGTCGCTCGCGTAGAGCGAGCCGCACAGGTAGATCGAGGCGCAGGGCTTGTAGAAGTCGCGGAAGGTGACCTGCGCGCGCAGCATCGCCTCCTGGTTGATGGCCAGCATCGCGGCCTTCAGCGCCTTGGGGTTGTTGAAGGGCGGCACCTTGTGGTTGTAGAGCACGGTGAAGGGGCCCGCCGGCATCACGTCGACCAGCTCGATCTTGTCGTTGGTGCGCATGCCGGTGTAGCCCGACGAGGGCACGGTCTCGAGCATGTCGACCTCGCCGTTGAGCAGCGCATTGGTCTGCGTCTGCGGGTCGCGCAGCATCACCCATTCGACGCGGTCGACGTGCACCACCTTGCCGCCGGCCAGGCCCGAGGCGGGTTCCTTGCGCGGCACGTAGGCGGTGTTCTTGCGGTAGATGACGCGGTCGCCCGGGCGGAAGTCTTCCTTGGCGAGCGTGAAGGGGCCGGAGCCCACCAGCTCGTCGATCTGCTTGTCGGCGGGCGTGTCGGCCACGCGCTTGGGCATGATGAACGGCACCAGCGGGTTGGGCTTGCCGAGCGCGTCGAGCACCACGCCGAAGGGCTGCCTGAACGTCATGCGAAAGCCGTTGGGGCCGTCGGCGGCGATGCTGTCCATCGCCTCGTACATCTTCTGGCCCAGCGTGTCGCGCTTGGCCCAGCGCGCCAGCGAGGCGATCACGTCCTGCGAGGTGACCGGTGCGCCGTCGTGGAACTTCAGGCCCGGGCGCAGCGTGAAGCTCCACACCTTGTTGTCGGCGCTCGCGCTGTACTTGTCGACCATCTGCGGCTTGATGACGCCCTTCTCGTCCATCGCGAAGAGGGTGTCGTAGATCATCAGGCCGTGGTTGCGCGTGATGTTGGCGGTGGTCCAGATCGGGTCGACGATCTTCAAATCCGACGAGGGCACGGTGCGAAGCACGGTCTGCGCGGACGCGGTGGCGGCGAAGCACAAAGCGAGCGCCGACAGGGAAGCCGCCGCGACGCGGCGCGGTGAAAGGTGGATTGCCATGGAGCCTTACTTCTTTCGGGAGGGAGCGGAAGAACCGGGGGAGGAAGGGGGCGATTCCTTGCTTTCGCGCAGCTGCACCAGCAGGAATTCGAAGATGTCGCGCGAGCCTTCTTCGGCGTCGATGAGCTTGTGCATGATGCGGCGCAGGTTCTCGATGTCGGCGACGCTCAGGCAGTCGAGAAAGCGCGCTTCCATCTCGTGCCCGATGGGCTCGGCGCGCAGCACCATGTCGATGCCGGCCGGGCTCAGGCACAGACGGATCTGCCGCGCGTCCTCGGCGCCGATCTGGCGCTCGACCAGCTCGCGCTGCACCAGCGAACTCACCAGCTTGGAGACCAGCGTCTTCTCGATGGCGCAGGTCTGCACCAGCTGGCCCATGGTGATGCCGGGCGCGGCGCCGATCATGCGCAGCAGGCGCACGTCGCGGATCGACAGGCCGAGCTCGATCTCGTAGATGCGCGAGCCGCGGTCGCGCGTGCGCTGCGAGGCCAGGTCGAGCAGGACGTTGAGGTAGTCGTCTTTCAGGCGAAGCGGGGCGTGCATGGCGGGTTGGTAGAAGTCTTCAATAGTTGAAATGTTCAACTATGTGGGCAAACTACGCAAGCTCCGGGCCAGCTGCCGAGGGAAATCCCCTAGGCACGCACTGCCAGAGGGAAAGAGCGCAAGGGAGAAAGAAAAGCCGGGCCCATGAGGCCCGGCGTGTTCACCGATCCGGTGCTGCGCATGCACCAGGATGCGAAGGCCGGCGCCATGCAGGCGCCGCCGGGGTGCGAGGTGTCAGGCCGCGTCCTGGCGCACGATCACCTGCCCGTTGCGCGCGCCGCTGTGCACGCCGTGGCGCCAGGTGACGGCGCCGTTCACGATCACCGCGTCGATGCCTTCGGCCGGTTCGGTCGGCGTTTCGTAGTTCGCGGTGTCGCGCACGGTGGCGGCATTGAAGACCACCACGTCGGCGTGGTGCCCGACCTTGAGCGCGCCGCGTTCGTGCAGGCCGAAGTTGCGCGCCGTGAGCCCGGTCATCTTCCACACCGCCGTCTCCAGCGGGAACAGCCCCACGTCGCGGCTGTAGTGCCCCAGCACGCGCGGGAAGGTGCCCCACAGGCGCGGATGCGGCTTGTCGCCCAGCGGAATGCCGTCGGAGCCGATCATGGTTTCGTCGAAGGCGAGCACGCGCTGCACGTCGTCCTCGTCCATCATGAAATAGATGGCGCTGCCGGGCGACAGGCGCAGCGCGGCCTCTTCGCCCGACACGCCCCATTCGGCCGCGATGTCCTTCAGGTCGCGGCCCGCGCATTCGGGGTGCGGCACGCTCGAAGCAATGAGCACGCGGCCGTCCATCATTCCGCGGTCGGTGCGGATCATGGTGGAGCCTGCGGTGTACGGGTAGCAGTCGAGGCCGATGCACTGGTGCTTCATCGCTTCCTGGATGAAGGGCAGCGTCACCTTGGTCTTGCCGAAGTTCTGCGTGTTCTGCACCTTGTGGTGCGACACCACCACCGGGATGTCGAGCGCGCGGCCGATGTGGAAGGTTTCTTCCAGCGACTCCATCACGCGGTCGCTCTCGTCGCGCATGTGCGTCACGTACAGCGCCTTGCGCGCCGTGAGCGGGCGGCCGACCTCGATGATCTCCTCCGTGGTCGCCTTCACGGCCGGCGGGTAGAAGGTGCCCGTCGACAGACCGATGGCGCCGGCCTGCATCGCTTCTTCGACCAGCGCCTGCATGGCGGCGATCTCCTGCGCGGTGGCGGGGCGGTCGAGGTCGGACATGGTCACGGCGCGCAGGGTGGAGTGGCCGACCATCGCCGCCACGTTGACCGACGAGGGCGTGGCGCGCAGCGCGTCGAGGTAGGCCGCGAAGGTCGTGAAGCGGTCTTCCGGCGGCGTTTCGAGCAGGCTCAGCGGCATCGGCAGGTCCATGTCGGCACGCAGCGGTGCGGCGCTGATGCCGCAGTTGCCCGCCACCACCGTGGTCACGCCCTGCGACACCTTGAACGGCATCTGCGCGTGCGACAGCACGGCCTGGTCGTCGTGCGTGTGCGAGTCGATGAAGCCCGGCGCGACGATGCGGCCGGTGGCGTCGAGCGTCTGGTCGGCCGTGTGGCCCGTGAGCTTGCCGATGGCGGCGATGCGGCCATTGACGATGCCCACGTCGGCGTCGAAGCGCGGGGCCTTGGTGCCGTCGATCACGGTGCCGCCGTGGATCAAGAGGTCGTAGTGGGGTGTCTTGTCGGTCATGAGGGCAGTGCTTTCAACGGAAGTGGCAGGCGACCCAATGGCCGCCCTGGGAAGACGAAGGGCGCTCCGTCAGTTCGGGCGTCTTCTCCTTGCACACGGCCTGCGCCATCGGGCAGCGCGTGTGAAAGCGGCAGCCCGAGGGCGGGTTGGCCGGGCTCGGCGGGTCGCCCTGCAGCAGCAGGCGGCGTGCGGGCGTGCGCGGGTTGGGCACGGGCACGGCCGACAGCAGGATCTCGGTGTACGGATGGCGCGGCGCCGAGAACAGCGTGTCGCGGTCGGCGATCTCCACGATGTGGCCGAGGTACATCACGGCCACGCGGTGGCTGATGTGGCGCACCACGGCGAGGTCGTGTGCCACGAAGAGGTAGGCGATGCCGAACTCTGCCTGCAGGTCCATCAGCAGGTTGACCACCTGCGCCTGCACCGACACGTCGAGCGCCGACACGGGCTCGTCGCAGACGATGAGCTTGGGGTTCAGCGCCAGCGCGCGCGCAATGCCCAGGCGCTGGCGCTGGCCGCCCGAGAACTCGTGAGGAAACTTCTTCGCCGCCTCGGGTCGCAGGCCCACGCGCGAGAACAGCCACTGCACGCGCTCGCGCCGCTCGGCCAGAGACACGTCGCCGAAGTTGCGCAGCGGCTCGGCCACGATGTCGCCGGCCGTGAGGCGCGGGTTCAGCGAGGCGTAGGGGTCCTGGAAGATGATCTGCAGGTCGCGCCGGCGCTGGCGCATCGCGTTCGCGGGCAGGGTCAGCAGCTCTTCGCCGTTCAGTCGCACCGAACCCGAGGTGGGCTCGACCAGCCGCATCACCGACTTGGCGGTGGTGGTCTTGCCGCAGCCCGACTCGCCGACCAGCGACAGCGTTTCGCCGTGCCCGACGTTGAACGACACGCCGTCGACCGCCTGGATGGCCGGCCTGGTCGGTCGCAGCCAGCGGCGTGGCGAGGTGTAGTGCTTGCGCAGTTCGCGCACCTGCAGGAGCGGTGCCTTGGCGGATGTTGTCGTTGTCGTCGTCATGCGCTCACCTCGGCAGCCTCGTCGGTCCATTGTTCCTGCACTGCGAAGCAGGCGACCACGTGCCCGTCGCCCTGCGTGGACAGCGGCGGTGTCTCGCGGCGGCAGCGTTCGCGTGCCTGCGAACAGCGCGCGGCAAAGGCGCAGCCGCGCCCGAGCTCGTGCGCGGCGGGCACCATGCCCGGGATCTCGTGCAGCCGCGCGCTCGACGTGCTCATGGCGGGCATCGAGGCCATCAGCGCGCGGGTGTAGGGGTGCAGCGGGCGGTCGAACAGGTCGACCACGTCGGCCTCTTCCACCTTCTTGCCGGCGTACATGACCACCACGCGGTCGCAGCTCTCGGCCACCACGCCCAGGTCGTGCGTGATCATCACCACGCCCATGCCCAGTTCCTTCTGCAGCCGCTTGATGAGGTCGAGGATCTGCGCCTGGATGGTCACGTCGAGCGCGGTGGTGGGCTCGTCGGCGATCAGCACCTCGGGGTTGCAGGCCAGGGCCAGCGCGATCATCACGCGCTGGCGCATGCCGCCTGAGAGCTGGTGCGGGTACTCGTTCACGCGCCGCTCGGGTTCGGGGATCTGCACCAGGCGCAGCATCTCGACCGCGCGCAGCAGCGCCTCGGCGCGGCTGGCCTTCTGGTGCAGCTGCACCGTCTCGGCGATCTGCCGGCCCACGGTGAGCACCGGGTTCAGCGAGGTCATCGGTTCCTGGAAGATCATCGAGATGCGGTTGCCGCGGATCTGCCGCATCTCGCGTTCGCTCAGCTGCATCAGGTCGGTGCCGCGCAGGCGCACGGAACCCATGTGGCGGCCGGGCGGCGTGGGCACCAGCCGCAGGATCGAGAGCGCGGTCACGCTCTTGCCGCAGCCCGATTCGCCGACCACGCCGAGCGTGCGGCCCGCGCGCACGGTGTACGACACGCCGTCGACCGAGCGCACCGTGCCCGCGAGCGTGCTGAAGTAGGTGCGCAGGTTGTCGACCTCGAGCAATGGCTCGCCGGGGGCGAGGGTGGCCTGGGACATGGGGATGGTCATGGCGCGTTCCTCTTCACAGCTGCCGCGCCAGGCGCGGGTCGAGCGCATCGCGCAGGCCGTCGCCGAGCAGGTTGATGGCGAGCACCGTGGCCGCCAGCAGCAGGCCCGGGTACAGGATGATGTGGAACGCCACGGTCACGAAGTTGCGGCCCTCGGCCATCATGTTGCCCCAGCTCGGCGTCTGCGAAGGCACGCCCACGCCGAGGAAGGACAGCGCGGCCTCGGTGAGCACGGCGGCGGCGGCCACGAAGGTGGCCTGCACCACCAGCGGCGCCACGATGTTCGGCAGCACGTGCCGCACGAGGATCACCGGCAGCCGCGTGCCGACCGCATGCGCGGCCTCCACGAACAGCTGCTCGCGCAGCGTGAGCGCCAGCGAGCGCACCAGCCGCACCACGCGCGGAATCTCGGGCACGGTGATGGCGATGATCACGGTGGTGAGGCTGGCGCGCGTCACGGCCATGAGCGCAATGGCCAGCAGGATGCCGGGGATGGCCATGAGGCCGTCCATCACCCGCATGATCGGGCCGTCGGCCCAGCGCACGAAGCCCGACACCAGGCCCAGCGCGATGCCGAAGAAGGTGGCGAGCACGGCCACCGAGGCACCGACGATCATCGACACGCGACCGCCCCACACGGCGCGGCTGAACACGTCGCGGCCCAGCGCATCGGTGCCGAACCAGTGCTCGGCCGAAGCCGGCTGCATGCGCGCCAGCGGGTCGATGTCCTGCGGGTCGTGGGTGGCGATCCAGGGCGCGGCGATGGACAGCGCGGCCACCGCGATGAGCAGCAGCGCACCGACGATCAGCGTCGGGTGCTTGCGCACCCAGCGCCAGCGCGGCGGTACGAAAGGAGGGTCTTCGGCGGCGTCGGCAACGGCGGTGCTGGGCACCGGCGCATCGACCTCACGCAAGGGCAGGGCAGTGGACATGGCGTCGTGGGGCTCGTTCGTTGTTCTAGTACTGGATGCGCGGATCGAACAGGCGGTAGCTCAAATCGATCAGGAGATTGATCAGCACGTACACGCCCGCCGACAGCAGCAGCACGCTCTGGATCACCGGGTAGTCGTGGCGCTGCACCGAATCGATCACCAGCCGGCCCACGCCCGGAATGGCGAACACCGTCTCGGTGACCACCACGCCGCCGATCAGCAGCGCAATGCCTGCGCCGATGGTGGTGGCGATGGGAATGGCCGCGTTGCGCAGCGCATGGCCCAGCACCGGCAGCACGCCCAGGCCCTTGGCGCGCGCGGTGCGGATGTAGTCCTCGTGCAGCACTTCGAGCACGGTGGCGCGGGTCATGCGCGTCACCAGCGCGATGTACACCAGCGCCAGGTTCACGCAGGGCAGCACCAGCGCGCGCAGCCAGGCGCCGGGGCCTTCGGAGAAGTTCACGTAGCCCTGCACCGGAAACCACGGCAGCTGCACCGCGAAGGTGTAGACCAGCAGGTAGCCCACGAGGAAGACCGGCACCGAGAAGGCCAGCACCGCGAACAGCATCACGAGGCGGTCGACCCATGTGCCCGCGCAGTAGGCCGCGAGCGTGCCCAGCGGCACGGCCGTCACCAGCGTGATGAGCATGGTCAGCGCCGCGATCGACACCGTGGGCTCCAGCCGCTGGCCGAGCAGCTGCGTCACCGGCACCTGCGTGAAGATCGAGGTGCCCAGGTCGCCGGTGAAGATCTTGCCGATCCACAGCCCGAACTGCTGCCACAGGGGCAGGTTCAGGCCGAGCGCGGCGCGCAGCTTGTCGATGTCCTCGGTGGTGGCGAGGTCGCCCGCGATGAGCGCGGCCGGGTCGCCCGGCGACAGGTGGATCAGCAGGAACACCACCACGGCCACCACCGCCATCACCGGCAGCGTGGAAAGAAAGCGTCGAACGATGTAGCCCATGGCGGTGCGCGTGGCTTACTTGTCGAGCACCCAGACGGTGGGCATGCCGGCCCACATCTTGTCCAGCCCCTTGATGCTGGCGCGCGCAGCGAACGCGGCCGAGTACTGGCCGGCGTTGATGTACGGCACGGCCTCGTAGGCGCGCGACTGGAAGGCGTCGAGCAGTTCCTTGCGCTTGGCCGGCACGGTTTCCTTCAGCCAGGCGGTGCGCAGTTCGTCGAGCTTCTTGTCGCAGGGCCAGCCGGGCAGCGTGTTGCCGCAGGCCGCGCCCAGGTAGGCGTTGCTGATGGGCGAGTTCACGTCGAACTCGCCGGCCACCGTGACGTACATGTTCCAGCCGCCGGCGTCGGACGCGTCGCGCTTGGCGCGGCGCGCACCGATCGAGGCCCAGTCCATGGTCTGCGCATCGACGTTCAGGCCGATGCTCTTCATGGTCTGCGCGGCCATCAGCGCCTCGGCGTTGAGGTAGGGCACGTCGCTGGGCACCATCAGCACCACCTTCTCGCCCTTGTAGCCGGCGTCGGCGAGCATCTTCTTCGCCTTGGCGACGTCGGCCTTGCGGAAAGGCTCCGCGCCGGCCGAGGTGTCGTTGGGGCTGCCGCAGATGAACCAGGTGGCGCAGTAGGCCATGCGCATGTCCAGCGGGAAGCCCATGGCCGCGACGAAGCGTTCCTGGTTCACGGCCTGCAGCAGCGCCTGGCGCACCTTCGGGTTGTCGAAGGGCGGGTGCAGCTGGTTCATCACCAGGAAGCCCTGGTAGGCACCGCCGGAGCCGATCTTGATGTTGCTGTCGGTGCGCAGCGGCGTGATGTAGTCGGGCGCCAACTGCTCGATGTAGTCGACCTCGCCGCGCTTGAGCGCCGAGATCGCGCTGTTGGCGTCGGGCAGGTAGAGCCATTCGACGCGGTCGAGGCTGGTCTTCTTGCTGCCGGCCAGGCCGCTCGGCGGCTCGCTGCGCGCCACGTAGTTCGGGTTGCGCACGAACACCGTCTTGTTGCCCGGCACCCATTCGTCACGCTTGAAGATGAAGGGCCCCGAGCCGACGACCTCGGTGAGGGGCGCGGTGGCCGGCAGCTTGGCGATGCGCTCGGGCAGGATCACCGGCGGAAAGCCCGAGGGCTTGGCCAACGCGTCGAGCACCATGCCGAAGGGCTCGTTGAGCGTGAGCGTGAGGGTGCGCGCGTCGGTGGCCTTCCACTCGGCGCCGACGGCCGTCATGGCGCGGCCCAGGCTGTCGCGCGCCGCCCAGCGCTGCAGCGAGGCCACGGCGTCGGCCGAGGTCACGGCGGCGCCGTCGGAGAACTTCAGGCCGGGGCGCAACGTGAAGCTCCACTGCTTGCCGTCTTTCGAGGTCGTGTACTTCTCGACCATCTGCGGCTGCGGCTTGCCGGTGGCATCCTGCGCGAACAGCGTGTCGTACACCATGTGGCCGAAGTTGCGCGAGATGTAGGCCGTGGTGAAGGTCGGGTCGAGGATCTTCAGGTCGGCATGCGCCACCACCTTGAGTGTCTTGGGCGGCGTCTGGGCGAGCGCGGGAAGGCTGGCGGCCGAAAGGGCCAGGGCAGCGAGGGCAGCAAGCGTTCGTCGGGTCATCGTCGGTTCTCCGGTCGGTGGGGCGAAACAAAAAAGAAGAAGAGGGAGTTCAGGCGGCGACGCCGATGGGCCACTTCGGCAGGCGAGCCTTGCGGTACGGCAGGGTGGTGAGATCGAGCGTCACGGCGCCCGGTGCGCCGGCGTAGATCACGTGCTTGGCCACCTGGGAGTACGACGCGTAGAAGTGCTGCGACGACTTGACCACGACGATCTTCTTGGCCGCCAGGTCGCAGCCCAGCTGCGTGAACATGTCGGTGCCCATCGCCTGGTTGCGCCGCGTGATCAGCACGATGTCGATGCCGTTGACCTCGACCAGCGCGCAGTCGCCCATGGCGGTGGGCGTGTTCGACAGGCCCGTCATCACCAGGTCTTCCTGCAGCGCCTTCACGGTGCATTCGAGGTCGAGCGGATCGCCCGACAGCGGGCTGATCTTGCCGCCGATGCGCATCTGCAGCCTGGCGCCCACGCCGGCGTCGAAGGCGATGCGCACGGCGATCGGGTCCCACATCGGGCCCAGCGCGGCGTTGGTGATGCCGCGCTCCAGCATGCGGCGCAGGATGAAGGTGGAGTCGCTCGCCGCGCCGCCGCCGGGGTTGTCGGCGCCGTCGGCCAGCACCACGGGGCCGCCATCGAAGGCCAGGGCCTCGTCGAGCGAGTCGTCGATGCTGGGGTAGTTGACCGTGAGGCCGTCGCGCATGGCGATGACTTCGTCGGCCAGCTGGCGTGCGAGTGCATTCGCCTTCGCTTGGTCGCCGTCGGTGTAGACCAGCACCTTGGTGCCCATCTCGGGCACGTCGCCCCACGAGAAGCCGTGCGTGAGCGAGACCGAGAGCACGCCGTCCTTGCCTTCGAGCGCCTGCATGCGCTGCACGAAGCTGCGCGCCGGTTCGCGCGAGGTGTGGACGGTGACGATGATGTCGCAGTCGACCATCGCGACCACCGGCTTGACCTTGCCTTCGACGGCCGCGGCGCAGATGTCGACCAGCTCCAGCCCGCGTTCGAGCACGTCGGTGTGCGGGTACTCCTTGAAGGAGACCATCACGTTGGCGTTGTCCACCATGGCGGGCGTGAGGTGGTTGTGCGGATCGAGCTCGGCGCCGATCACCACGTCCGGGCCCACGATCTGGCGCACGCGCGCCAGCATGTCGCCTTCACAGTCGTCGTAGCCGTCGGCCACCATCGCGCCGTGCAGGCCGAGAAGCACCATGTCGACCGGCAGCGCGGCGCGCAGGTCGTTCAGCATTTCGTCGCGCAGGGTTTCGTAGGCATGGCGCGTGGTGATGCCGCTGGGCTGCGCGCCCGCCACCATGCCCTCAAGCAGCGTCCAGCCCTTTTCCTTGCCGCGGATGCGCGCGGCCCACAGCGGGCCCGAGTAGATCGTCAGCGCATCGGGATGCTGGCCGGCGGGAAAGTAGCCGCGGTCCTTGAAGGAGGCGATGCCGGTCGGCATCGGGCCGAAGGTGTTGGTTTCGGTCGCGAGGGAAGCACTGAAGACACGCATGGGATGGTCTCTTGGGGTTGTGGGTTGTTCTTGTCAGGCGGCAGCGGCAGTGCGCAGTCGCTGCGGGCCGAGCATCTCGGCCGTGAGCCCGAAGCCCGCGATGCGCTCGGGCAGCGGCAGGCCGCGTGCCAGCGCGGCGCAGGCCTCGCCCATGGCGGCCGAGGTCTGGATGCCGTAGCCGCCTTGCGCCGCGACCCAGAAGAAGCCGGGCGCGTCGGGCGCGAAGCCGCCCACCAGGTCGCCGTCGGCCACGAAGGAGCGCAGGCCGGCCCAGGTGCGCGTAGGGCGGCGGATGGCGAGCGTGGTCGCCTCCTCGATGCGGTGCATGGCGATGGCGATGTCCATCTCTTCGGGCTGCACGTCCTGCGGCTCGACCGGGTCGGCGTTGGCCGGCGAGCCCAGCAGCATGCCGGCGTCGGGCTTGATGTACCAGCCCTCGTCGGCGGCGAACACCATCGGCCAGTGCGCCACGCTCTGGCCCTCGGGCGGCGCGAAGATGAAGGCCGAGCGACGGCGCGGCTCGATGCCCAGCGGACGCACGCCCGCCAGTTGCGCGATGGTGTCGACCCAGGCGCCGGCTGCGTTGAGCACCACGGGCGCTTCGTACACCGCGTCGCCGGCCGTCACGCGCCAGCGTTCGCCCACGCGTTCCATGGCCGTGACCTCGGCATCGCACACCAGCTTGCCGCCGGCCTGGCGCATGCCGCGCAGGTAGCCCTGGTGGATGGCGTGCACGTCCATGTCGGAGGCGTCGGGTTCGTACACCGCGCCGGCCACCTGCTCGGGGCGCAGCGCCGGCACCATCTCGCGCGCCTGCTCGCCATCGAGGCGCTGGGCGCCGACGTCCATGGCGCGCAGCAGCTCCCAGTGCGCTTCGAGCTCGTGCAGGTGCTCGGTGCCCGCGACCATCATCGCGCCGCGCGGCGTGAGCAGCGGGTGCTCGGCAAAGCCTTCGGGCGGGTGTTCGAGGAAGGCGCGGCTGGCCATGGTGAGGGCGCGCACCTGCGGCGTGCCGTAGCTCTCCATGAAGAGCGCGGCCGAACGGCCGGTGGAGTGGTAGCCCGGCTGGGCTTCGCGTTCGAGCAGGATCACGCGGGCATGCGGGGCGAGCCAGTGGGCCACCGAGGCCCCGGCGATGCCGCCGCCGATCACGAGGTAGTCGGCCACGACGGGAGTGGTTGTGCTTGTTGTCATCGCCGAAAAGTGTAGGTAGAAATTTGCGGATACGCAAATTGATTTGCGCCAACCAAGGGGAAACCATGGGTGCACCACCGAGGTGAAATTTGCGTACACGCAATTTGCGCATACGCAAAACGCATGCCGGGGCTGTCGCGCCGTGCGTGGCCGGCCGGGCGCGGGGCTGGCAGAATCACCCGGCATACCTAGAGAAAGCCAAGCGTGACTCCACACACAGGGAACCGGGGCGGGGCGAAGCCGAAGGAAGAGCCGCCCACGCTGGACCGCACCACTTTCGGCCATCGCCTGCGCACCGCGCGCAAGCGTTTCGGCTGGACGCTGGCGCAACTGGCCGAGCGCTCCGGCGTGTCGATCACCACCATCTCGCGCGCCGAGCGCGGCCAGCTCGCGCTCGGCTACGAGAACTTCACCGCGCTGGGCCGCGCGCTCGAGATGGACATGAACGCCATGTTCGCGGGCGCCGGCGTCAAGCCCGAGCAGCTCGACGGCCCGGTCGTCACGCGCGCGGGCAAGGGCGTGGTCTACAAGGGGCTGGCCATCGCCTACGAGTTCCTGGGCACCACCGCCGCCGGCAAGCAGATGAGCCCCATCGTCGGCACCGTGCACGCGCGCCGCATCAACGGCCCCGAGGACTTCGTGCGGCACACGGGCGAAGAGTTCGCCTACGTGCTGTCGGGCGAGATCGACGTGTACTTCGACAACGGTGAGGTGGTGCGCCTGGCGCGCGGCGACTCGCTGTACTTCGACAGCCGCCTCGGGCACGCCTACGTGAGCGTGAGCCGCCAGCTCGCGAAGATCGTGGGCATGACCTCGGGGGAGAGCGGGCACATGAAGTCGGCGCGCGAGGCGCCTGCGATGAAGCCGGCGCGCAAGACCGTGGTGGCGAAGAAAGCCGCGGGTGGCCGCAAGGGCTGAGCGCCCGCGTCAGCCTGCGGCCCGACTTGAAGGAGACATGACGATGTCAGAGCACCGGATCTTCGCGATGCCGTTCGCCAAGGTGTACCCCATGTACGTCCAGAAAGCGGAGCGCAAGAATCGCACGAAGGAAGAGGTAGACGAAGTCATCTGCTGGCTCACCGGCTACGACGCGGCGGGGCTGCAGCAGCAGATCGACCAGCAGAACGATTTCAGGACCTTCTTCGCCCAGGCCCCGGCGCTGCACCCGAACCGTGCGCTGATCAAGGGCGTGGTGTGCGGCGTGCGCGTCGAGGAAGTCGAAGACCCGCTGATGCAGAAGATCCGCTACCTGGACAAGCTGGTCGACGAGCTGGCCAAGGGCAAGGCGATCGAGAAGATCCTGCGGACGTAGTGCGAATGGGGCCTGCCTAGCCCGTCGCCACGATGACGTGCGCCTGGACCTTGCCCGCCACCGGCCCGGTGCCATGCCGGCTGGCAATCGCCTCCTCCGCGCGGTCGGTCGCGAGCTGGAGCAGGCTCGCGTCGCGCGCCTCGATCTCGTTGCGCAGCGGCGTGCCCTGGCAGTAGGCCACCGCCACCTCGCGTGCCGAGGGCGAGCGGCTCAGCTTCTCGTGGGTCTGGACCTCGATGTCGGTGAACCCCGCGCGGCGCAGGTCGTCGCGGATCTGCGCGACGTCGTGGTAGCCGTGTGGCGTGCGTGCGAGAAAGCGCGGCGGGTCGTCCGGGAACACGGTGGCGACGGCGCGGGTGACGTCGTCGGCGAAGGCGTTGTCTTCGATGCGGTCCCAGACGCTGAACACGAAGCGCCCGCCGGGCTTGAGCACGCGGCGCGCCTCGCTGTAGCCGGCGACCCGGTCCGGGAAGAACATGGCGCCGAACTGGCACAGGACCACATCGAAGGAGGCGTTCTCGAACGGCAGGGCGAGCGCGTCGGCCTGCCGCCATTCGATGCGGTTGTCGGTTGCCTGGCGGGTGACGGCGTAGTCGAGCATGGCGGGGTTGAGGTCGGTCACCACGTAGCGCGCACCGGCACCGAGCTGGGGTGCCAGCATCCGCGTGACCGCGCCGCTGCCGGCCGCCGTTTCCAGCACCGCGCCGGGCGAGAACGCGGCGACCAGGGCGGCCGCGTCGACGGCGTAGCCCTCGAAGATCAGGGGGACCATCAGCGTGTCGTAGAACGTCGGGATCGAGCCCGCGAACACCTTGTCGCTTTCGTCGGCCATGGGAACTCCTTGAAAGCTCTGAACAGAGCGGGCCTGCTCCCTTGCTCCAACGAGTCCGTTGCCTGTTTGGGCATGCGTGACGGGGACGATGGGCCATGGTGGCCCTGCCAGGCATCGTCGTCAACGCCGTTGCGCGGGCGTCCTCCCCTGTAGTGGGTACCGGAGATGTTGCCGGGCGTTTCGGGCGCGCTGATCGGTCGACCCCTCCCTAACGGCCGCGGTCCCCATCGCGCACCGATTCGATCGTGCCGTTGTAGATGCGCACGATGCCGAAGAAGGTGCCCGGCCCGCGGTCGTAGGTCCATTCCTCCATCGGGACGCATTGATTGGCGAGCACGGCCTCGGGGCTGCCTGGCCGATACGGCGTGAGGACCCAGCCGAGCTGCACCATCGGCACGCAGACGGCTTGCCGGTAGACCGGCTCGCCGCAGGTCTGGAGCAAGGTCGCGGGCGACGCCCCTTTTCCGACGAGGTAGCCGTTGCAGGCGAGGGACTGGGCTGCCGCGGAACTGGCGATCAGCAAGGCGGCCGCTGCGATCGAAACCCCGGTGACCAGGCGTGCGCAACGAGGCGTGCCCCGCATCATTGACCCTCTTGAATGCTTCATGTGCGCATCACTCACTCACGAACCAGCTGGGCGTACCGCCAGAGGCCCCAGATCGCGCCGACGGTGATGCCGATGCCCACGCTCCAGCCCGCCGGCACATCGAATCCGAGCGCCAGGATCAGCATCAAGCCGACGCTGACCAGCGCGATGAAAGTCAGCGTGACGAAATCGAAGCGCGCGACCTCGACGGTGTCTTCCGCCACGCTGCGGTTGCGCTGGCCGTGCTTGCGGCGCAGGCCGCGGAACAGCAGGACATCGAGAACGAAATCGAAGATGCCGACGACAAGGTCGGCCAGGATGCTCCACATCGGGACGCTCCATTTGCGGTGACACCCTGGGTTGTCGCTGTGCGCTCAAGGGTCCGACCCGGGTGGTGCGGCGGAGCCGGGCGAAATGTTAGCGTGCTTCCGGCAAGGCAGGCCATCGTCCTCCGTGTTCGTCAGTCGTTCGTCGATCCGTTTCAACCCGGTATCTTCGGCGGCCAGTTGTGCGTCTCGCCACGGCCCTCGCTGCACCAGGCATAGAGCGCGTCGTACATCACGAGCCCGTGCTGCAGCATGACGTGGTCATCGGCGAACACGCGCGACAGGCCCAGCGAGATCGCGTAGAGCCCTGCCGACTGCGGCGTGAGGTCGAGCCGCGAGGTGTCCGCCCCGCGCACAATGTCGGCCAGCTGGTGCAGCGCAGGCTCGGTGAGCCGGTACTTCGCGAGGAAGGCGTCGAAGCTGCAGCGCTCGCCGACGTGGCTCATCGCCACGCCCGGAATGTCGTAGGGCGTGGCGCCGGTGCTTTGCGCCATGGCCAGCACGTCCGCCGGCGGCACGTAGAGAAACTCGGCCTCGCGGTCGATGAAGCGCAGGATCAGCCACGGGCAGGCAATGCGGTCGATCTTCGGGCGTTCGCGGGTGATCCATTTCATGGCGTTACTCCTGGGTCGGCAGGCTTGGGCTGGAGCGGCCGGCCGGCGGCCTGCCAGCCGTCGATGCCGCCGCGCAGATAACGTGCGTCCAGGCCCGCGGCGCGCAGCCGCAGGGCCGTGCTGCGTCCCACCTCGTGGCCGTACACGCAGTAGACGACCAGCGCGCGATCGGCCGGGAGTTCGGCGGCCCAGCGATCGACCGCGGCCGGGTCGCGCCAGCGGGCGCCGGGGAGCATCGACGCGGCTTGCGCGAACACGCCGGCACGGCGCACGTCGAGCAGCATCGAACCGGCCACGTCGTCCTGCGCCGCGCCGAAGGGTTCGCTGGCAGCGTGCACCGCCTGCTGGTAGCGCGTGTACACCGGGGCCCAGTCGATGTTGGCCATGAAGGCATCGACGTACGCGCCGGCGGCGGCGCCGTGGTCCAGGTGGTAGGCGTGCTCGTACATGTCCAGCGCCAGCAGGGGCGCGCCGCCCGCCAGCGCATGGGTGTGGTCAGCAGCCCATTGGTTGACCAGCGTGCCCTCGCGCGGCTGGAAGCTGAGCAGCACCCAGCCCGAGCCGCCGCCAAGCGCCTTGCCCATCGCTGCGAATTCCTCGCGCCATCGATCGACGCTGCCGAAATTTGCCGCCAGGGCGAGCGCCATGGCGGGCTCCATCGTCCGGCCATCGCCACCGAGCGATGCGAAGTACAGCTCGTGCAGCAGCATCGAGTTGGTGGCGATGAGTTCTTCGCGCTTGAGGCCGTTGAGCGCGAAGCCGGGCATGGCGGTGAACGATGCCGTGGCGAGCTGCGCGCGGATGGCGTTGAGGCGCTTGACGGCGCCGCCATAGTTGTTCTGGTGATGGCTGTTCAGAAGCTTCTGCGACAAGCCGCGCAGCGTGGCGGGGTCGAAGGGCAATGGTTGGGGCCGGGCGTCCATGGGAACTCCTTCAGCGCGGCAGGGCAGACAGCCACGTGAGCGCCAACCCGATGGCCGCGCAGGCACCGAGCAGCGTCATCACGCCGACCTTGAAGCGGAACAGGGCGATGGCCGCGGCCACGGCCATCACCGCCGAGATCGCGTCGAAGCGGCCTGCGAAGCCGTGCGGCCAGAGCACGTGGTACGCGAAGAACAGCGCCAGGTTCAGGATCACGCCCACCACCGCCGCGGTGATCGCCGACAGCGGCGCCGTGAAGCCCAGCCGGCCGTGCGTGGCCTCGATGGCGGGCCCGCCGGCCAGGATGAAGATGAACGAGGGCAGGAAGGTGAAGAAGGTGACGACCGTCGCGGCCAGCGCGCCGGCGAGGAACAGCAAATCAGGCCCCAGCACCTGGGTCAGCCAGCCGCCGACGAAGCCGACGAAGGCCACGACCATGATGAGCGGCCCCGGCGTGGTTTCTCCCAGCGCCAGCCCGTCGATCATCTGCGCGCCGGAGAGCCAGTGGTACTGCTCGACGGCCCCCTGGTACACGTAGGGCAGCACGGCATAGGCGCCGCCGAAGGTCAGCAGCGCGGCCTTGGTGAAGAACCCGCCCATCTGCGTGAGCGTGCCATGCAGGCCCTGGGTCGCGACGAGCACGCCCATGGCCAGCAGCCACAGGCCCAGGCCGATGCCCAGGATCTTCAGCAGGTGCGCGCGGGAAAAGCGCGCGTGCGCCGGCGTGGGCGTGTCGTCGTCGATCAGCGCCGGGCCGTAGTGTTGTTGCGCGCTGCCGTGGCCGCCGCCGAGTGCGAACACCTCGGGCGCCCGTCGCGCGCCGAAGTGGCCGATGAGGCCGGCCGCCAGCACGATCGCCGGAAACGGCGCGTCGAACGCGAAGATGGCGATGAAGGCCGCGGCGGCGATGCCCCACATCCACCGGTTCTTCAGCGCGCGGCTGCCGATGCGGTGCGCCGCATGCAGCACCAGCGCGGTGACCGCGGGCTTGATGCCGTAAAAGATGCCGGCCACCACCGGCACGTTGCCGAAGCGCAGGTAGACCCACGACAGCGCGATGAGGATGAACAGCGAGGGCAGCACGAACAGGGCGCCGGCCACGAGGCCGCCGCGCGTGCGGTGCATGAGCCAGCCGATGTAGGTGGCCAGCTGCTGCGCCTCGGGGCCGGGCAACAGCATGCAGAAGTTCAGCGCATGCAGGAAGCGCTTTTCGCTGATCCAGCGCCGTCGCTCGACCAGCTCCGCATGCATGATCGCGATCTGCCCGGCGGGCCCGCCGAAACTGATGAAGCCGAGCTTGAGCCAGAAGCGAAGCGCTTCGGCAAAGGAAATGGGCGTGGGGGGCGCAGGAAGCGCAGAGGGGGCGTCAGGCAAGGCGGTGTCCACGGAAAACTCCGTTGAGGGTCACCAGCGCTTGGACGGGACACCGTCTTGCTTTGCAGCGCGGGAGGCTGTTTTCCCGCGGAAGGGCATCGTAGCAGTGGCCGTTCCTGCTGGCAACGCAGGGCCCTCAGGCCCTCTTCACGTTGCTGGAAAGCGCCTGTGCATTTTTTGGTCAGCGCACCTGCGCGCACACGCGCTTGAACACGATCCCGCTCACCGTGGTCGGGCCGCCCACGGGCTTCCAATCGCTGCGACGGGCGAGGTCGATGTCGTGCACTTCCAGCGGCCCGTTGTGGCTGACGACGCGGCGCATCTTTTCGCGCCGGCCCTTGCAGTCGTAGTCGTAGAGATAGCGCGAGGTGCGAAACGGGGTCTTGCCCACGTCGGTCTGCTGCTCGTCGTAGCGGTAGAGCGTCCACGCTTCCACGGCATCGCCATGCGGCTTGATCGAATCGCGTTGCAGCAGCACCTGCTTGCGCGGGGTGGTGGCGATCTCGGTCCAGGTGTCGGCGGCGTGTGTGGCAACTGCAGTCAGCAAGGTCGCTGCAGCGAAGGCGGAGGCGACGAGGTGGCATGCCAGCACGGCGCGGTGCTTGGGCAGACGAGGCTTCATTGGTTTCACTCCCTGTGAATCGGTGGCAAGCAGGCGAAGAATGCCATGCATCGCCGCGGGCGAGAACCTGCGCCTCAGGCCGCGATGAACGCCGAAGGCTTCTGCCCCAGCCGCTTGCGGAACATGGTGGAGAAGGCGCCCGGGCTGTCGTAGCCCAGCTGAAGCGCCACCGCGGTCACCGGCCGGCCCATCGCCAGCTGGGCCATGGCCGAGAGCAGGCAGGCCTGGCTGCGCCATTCGGCGAACGCCATCCCGGTGTGCTGGCGGAAGAACCGGCTGAAGGTGCGTTCGCTCTGGTGCAGCTGCTGCGCCCAGGCCAGGGGCGAGGTGCGCACGTCGGGCGCGTGCAGGAAGGCGATGCACAGCGCCGCCAGTCGCGGCTCGCCCGGCAGCGGCGCAAAGAAGGGCAGGGCCGCCGCGCGGCCGACCTCCTGCAGCACCAGCGACATCAGCAGGCCGTCGCGGCCGCGCTCGTCGTACAGCGCCGGCACGTCGATGGCCTCGATCAGCAGCTGCCGCAGCAGCGGCGACACCGCCAGCACTTCGCACTGCGGACCACCGCGCGGCACAGCGGCCGGCTCGATGTAGAGGCTGCGGGTGCTGACGCCCACCATCCGCACCCGGTGCGGCTTGCCGGCCGGAATCCAGACGCCGCTGTGCGGCGGCACGACCCAGGCGCCGTCGTCCGTGCCCACCTCCATCAGCCCGGTCGCGCCGTAGAGAAACTGGGCGCGGCGGTGGCTGTGCATTTCGAGCAGGGTGCCGGGCGCGTAGTCGGTGCCGATGGCCAGCACGGCGCGGGGCGTGGGGTCGAGGGTGTCGAGAGGCTGGTTGCGCACGGCAGCGGATCGGTGGGTTGGCCGGAACGCAAATATTGTTGACCGAACATCGCAAGCGCGCCAGCCCCTCGAACTCTAGCCTCGAGGCTTCTTTCCGTGTCGATGGAGTGCCTTGTGTCGTTGTATGTGATGTTGGTGGTGTGCGGATGCCTGACGGGCGTGACCACCGTGCTGTTCGGTTTCGGCGGCGGATTCGTCGTGGTCCCGTTGCTCTACCAGCTGCTGTCCCAGCTGAATGCGGCCGACAGCGCCGTCGGGCAGTCGGCCGTGCAGATCGCGGTGGCCACGTCCACCTGCGTGATGGTCTTCGGCGCGCTGCTGGCCACGTGGCGCCATCAGCGAGCGGGGACGCTGGACTGGTCGCACATCCGGCCGCTGCTGGGCGTCATCGGCGCCGGTGCGGTGCTGGGGGCGCTGGCCGCCACCGCGGTCCACGGGGAATGGCTGCGCTGGGCGTTTGCGGCGTACCTCGCGCTGACCATCGTGGACTGCTGGCTGCGCCCCGGCTTTCTTTCGCCGATCGTGGCGAGCAAGGCGGCGCCCTCTCTCGCGGCCACGACGCTGTCGGGCCTGGCGATCGGCTGGATTGCGGCGTTCCTCGGCGTCGGCGGCAGCGTGATGACGGTGCCGCTCATGCGCCGTCGCGGCATCGAGATGCGCCGTGCGACGGCCATGGCCAATCCGCTGTCGCTGCCGGTCGCGCTGGCCGGCACGGCCACCTACGTGGCCCTGTCCGCCACCTCGACGCCGGCGTTCGGGCCGTGGCATGTGGGGTATGTCGACGTGCGCGCGGCGGCGGCGCTCGTGGTGGGTTCGTGGATCGGCATCCGCGTCGCCGCGCTGTGGATCGGGCGCATTCCGGACCGCATCCACGCCAAGGTGTACCTGGCCTTGCTGATCGTGGTGTTCGGGGCGATGGTGGTGCGCTGAGCGCGCGGCACCGCCCCGCTTCACGCCATCGACGCGCCCAGCAGGAAGTCCGTGACCTCGTCCGAGAACACGCTGCGCCGCGCACCGATGAGCACACCGTTCGCGTCCTGCGGGTCGGGCCGCGCGGGAGGCATGCCGTGCGCCACCAGGGCCTGGGCGCAGCCGACCCAGTCGCCGCCTTCGACGGGCTCGTTGAGCGAGGCCCACGACAAGGTGCCGCAGGCGTTGTCGCCGAAGCCGTGCGGCGCCTGCCAGTCGGCACCGTGTGCGAGCAGGAACCGGGTGAGCGCCGCATCGCCGCAGAACACGGCGTGGTTGAGCGCCGAGGCGTCCCAGTCGCCGCCACGGACTTCGAGCGGCCAGCCGAGCGTGACCATCGCCTTCACCGCATCGCTGCAGCCCTGCGCTGCGAGCTCGGGCAGCAGGCGAAGCTGCGTGGGGTCGAGCGAGCCGATGAGGCCAGGGTGCCGCACCTGCAGCGCTCGCGCCGTGGCTTCGTCGCCGCGCGCGCATGCGGCGATGAAGGCTTCGCTGGTGGGGAGCGGCACCGGGTCGCCGCTTGCGGCCTGCAGCAGCCGCGCGACCTCGGTCAGCCCGAAGCGCAGGGCGACGGTGTGGGCGGGCGTGCCATCCGGCGTGCACGCGTCCGGTCGCGCGCCGGCGGCCAGCAAGGCCTCGATATGTGCGGGCGAGCGGCGGCGGCGAAGGGCCCACAGCAGTGGCGAACCCCAGTCCGAGATGGGCGGGCCCTGCGGCGGCTCGTTCGCGTCGCCGCCGTGTGCGAGCAGGAGGCGCAACGTCCCGACGTCGTCCAGGTCGAGCACCCGGTACAGCGCGTTCGAACCCGTCACGCGCGCACCGGCTTCCAGCAGCAGCTTCGTGCAGGCGGGCTGGTCCAGCGAGTGGTACAGCGATTCGCCGTCGTTCGGGTCGGCCCCGGCGTCGAGCAGCAGCTTGGTCAGTTCGGGGCCGTGGTTCTGGCCGGCCGCGCCGTACAGCGCGGAAAGCCGCTCGGTGTCGGCGGGCGTTTCGAGCGATGCGGGAGGCCAGCGGTTGCCTGCCGATTGATTGGGGGACGCACCGGCGTCGAGCAGGAACTTCGCACACGCGTGCAGGCGTTCGCGATTGTCCGGTAGTTGCATCAGGCCGGAATGCGTGACGGCGACGAGCGGCGGCAGGTGCAGCGGGCCGCCCGCGCGATGGACCCATGCCGGGTCTTGCGCGGTGGCGTGGCGCAGCGTGGCTTCATCGCCGATGGCGCAGGCCACCCAAGGGTCGCCACCGGCCACCAGGGCGGGGTTCTCGTCGCGCATGCGCAAGGCCGCCGCGGGCCGTGCGCGGTTCGTGCCGCCGGCGATGTCGCCCGCGTACACGAGGCACAGCCAATGGAGCACCGCTTTGGCCGGCTCATCGACCTGCGCCCTGCGGGCGAGGACAAAGCCCTGCAGGTCGGCCCACGACGCGAAGCCGTACTCGCGCGCCACGCACGACTGGGCATCGTGCAGACGCAAGCCCTGGGCTGCGAGGGCGCCGTCGGTCTTGCCCGTTGCGGCCGGCAGAGCGCTGCGAAATCGGTGAAAGGCCGTGGGATCGTTGCTGCGGTAGAGCGCCAGCAGTTCCTTGGCTTGCTTCTTCAGGTGGCCGATGTCGGGCCGGGCGGGAATGCGCTTCATGGAAACCTCCGTGCATCAGGCGCCGATGACCCGCAAATCCGGCTGCACAAAAGGCTGTGGATCGTCATGAAGAAGGCAAGTGGGTTCAACCCTTCCCGCGGGCCCGGGCGCGGCTTGCACCGCGGCTCGGATGGTAGCGGATTGGGGCAGGGCGACGCCGCGCGCCGAAGCCCGGGTCACCGCTTGCGCGCCACGATGAAGGGGCGGTTCTCGCCACCCTTCGTCGCGTGGTTCTCGCTCGCAAGGACCTCGAAGCCGGCGGCCTGCAGATGCGCCCCCAACTCCGTCGCTCGGAACACGCCGGCATGCGGCGCCAGACCGATCGCGCGCATCGCGGGCAGCAAGGCCAGCCGCAGCAGAGGGGTCATGTCGCCGAGGCAGGGCGTCTTGGAGACGAACAGGCCCTGCGGCGCGAGCAGGGCGTGGATGCGGCGCAGCGTGCCGGGCAGGTCGCGCACCAGGTGGAGGTAGTTGAAGCCCAGCACGGCGTCGAAGGGGCCTTCGCCCGGTGCCAGCGTCTCGGCGGTTGCCACGCGGAACGCCAGGCCGGGGACCGGGGCGGCGGCGTGCTTCTCTTCGGCGATGGCGATCATGCCTTCGGCGATGTCCGTCGCCAGGTACGCGCGGGCGTGGCCCGCGAGGCGCAGGGCCGTCGTTCCGGTGCCGCAGCCCAGTTCGAGCACGCGCGCGTCGGGCTGGAACAGGGCGCGGGTCCGCTCGAGCGTGCGCGCGTAGCCGGCCTCGTCCGCGATGGCGCTCTTCGCGTAGCGGCGCGAGCTGCGGTCCCAGAATCTGGCGTCGTTCGCGAGGCTCATGGTCTTGGATCGGCGGCGTGTGGAAGGGTGCGGCGCACTGTAAACCGCCGCCCGGGCGCTGTCGCCGATTTGCGCCGCTTCGCCCGCCATGTCGCTATGCTGGCGCCCGCCAATCACTCCAGGAAAAGAGACTCTCATGACCATGCGTACCTCGTCTTTCTTCTCCCTGCGTTCCGTCGCCCTGGCCTGCGGCCTGGCGCTCGGCGCCGCGGCCACCGCGCAGGCGGCGCCCGATGCGAAGCTGCTCGCCGCTGCCGAGAAGGCGCAGCCCGCCGTCATCGACAACCTGAAGGAGATGGTGTCCATCGAGTCGGGCAGCCTGAACGTCGAGGGCCTGATGAAGATGGCCGACGTGATCGAAGGGCGCCTGAAGGCGGCCGGCTTCAAGACCGAGCGCCGCAAGGCCTCGGCCGGCGCGGGCGCAGACATCGTCATCGGCACGATCAAGGGCACGGGCAAGCGCAAGATCATGCTGCAGGGCCACATGGACACGGTGTACGCGCCGGGCATCCTGAACAGCCAGCCCTACAAGGTGGACGGCAACCGCATCTACGGCCCCGGCATCGCCGACGACAAGGGCGGCCTCGCGGTGATGATGGCGTCGCTGAAGATCCTGGCCGACGCGGGCTGGCGCGACTACGACACGCTCACCGTGCTCGTGAACCCCGACGAAGAGGTGGGCTCGGTGGGCTCGGGCGAACTCATCGCCACCACGGCCGACCTGCACGACACCGTGCTGTCCTTCGAGCCGACGGCCGCCAAGGCCGTGGCCAAGGGCGAGTCGCTGCTGCTCGGCGCGGCCGGCATCGCGCAGGCCACGCTCGAGGTGAAGGGCCGCGCGGCGCACGCCGGCGCTGCGCCCGAGCTGGGCCGCAACGCGCTGTACGAGCTGTCGTACCAGATGCTGCAGACCAAGGACCTCGCCAAGGACATCCCCGGCGTGACGCTGAACTGGACCGTGGCGCGCGCCACCGGCCCGATCAACCAGATCACCGAGAAGGCGCAGGCGCTGGGCGACATCCGCATCACGCAGCCCGGCGCCGAGAAGAAACTCACCGAGGCGCTGCAGGCCAAGATCGCCAGCGGCAAGCTGATTCCCGACACCGAGACCACGGTGAAGGTCGAGGTGGGCCGCCCGGCCTTCGTCGCGGGCGCCAAGGGCCGCGCGCTGGCCGAGAAGGCGCAGGCGATCTACAAGGAGCTCGACCGCGAACTGGCGCTGACGCCGATGACCGGCGGCGGCACCGACGCCGGCTTTGCGGGCCGCTCGGGCAAGGCCACGGTGGTCGAGAGCTTCGGCCTCGCGGGCTTCGGCTACCACGCGCGCGACGAGTACATCGAAGTCGACTCGATCGTGCCGCGCCTGTACCTCGTGACGCGGCTGCTGACCGAGATCGGCAAGAACTGAGTTTGTAGCGCGCAGTGCGCCCGCGGCAGGGGCCGCGGGTTCACTGCGGTGCGTTGGGATCGCCCGGGCGGCGGCGATGGGCGGCAGCCGCCGCCGCTGCGGCCTGAGCCTGGGCTTGCTGCTGTTGCGCCTGCTGGCGTTGCATCTGTTCCTGCTGGTGCTGCTGCTGACGGGCCTGGTTTTGTACGGCCTGCTGGCGCTGCATCTGCTCCTGCTGCTGGCGTTGCTGGGCCTGGGCGGCTTGCTGCTGTTGCATCTGCATCTGGCGCGCCTGTTCCATCTGGGCCTGGCGTTGCTGTTGCGCGGCTTGCGCCTGTGCCTGTTGTTGCTGTTGCAACTGCTGCTGGCGACGGGCCTGCTCCTGTTGAGCCTGTTGCTGCATCTGCTGCGCTCGCTGGGCCTGTTCCTGTTGAGCCTGCTGCTGCATCTGCTGCGCGCGCCGGGCCTGTTCCTGCTGCGCCTGCCGTTGCTGTTGCTGGGCGGCCTGGGCCTGCTGCTGTTCCTGCTGGTGACGTAGCTGTTCCTGTTGCGCCTGTTGCTGCTGCATCTGCTGGCGACGGGCTTGGTCCTGCGGGTCCTGGCGTTGACGCAGTGTCTGCTCCTGTTGCGCTTGCTGCTGGCGTCGTGCCTGTTCCTGCTGCGCCTGTTGTTGGCGTTGCTGGTCTTGCGCGGCCTGCTGTTGCTGCATCTGTTGTCGACGGGCTTGCTCTTGCGGGTCTTGCCGCTGACGCAGTGCCTGTTCCTGCTGCGCTTGCTGCTGGCGCCGTGCCTGCTCCTGCTGGGCCTGTTGTCGACGCTGCGGGTCTTGCGTGGCCTGCTGTTGCTGCATCTGCTGGCGACGGGCTTGTTCCTGCTGATCCTGGCGTTGGCGCAGGGCCTGGTCCTGCTGCATCTGCTGCTGACGCCGTGCCTGCTCCTGCTGCGCCTGTTGTTGACGTTGCTGGTTCTGTGCCGCTTGTTGCTGCTGCATCTGCTGTCGACGGGCCTGCTCCTGCTGGTCCTGGCGCTGGCGCAAGGCCTGTTCCTGCTGCACCTGTTGCTGGCGCCGAGCCTGTTCCTGTTGCGCTTGCTGTTGTTCGCGCAACTGGTTCTGGGCCGCCTGCTGCTGCATCAGCGCTTGTTGTTGTTGCTGCTGTTGCTGGGCACGCGCCTGTTGCTGCAACTGCTCTTGCTGCTGAGCTGCCTGCCATGCCGCCGCACCGGTCGGCGGGCTGCTGCGATCGCCTGCGTAGTTGTTGTTGTAGACGTTGCGCACGTTGTTGACGACGGTGGTCGAGCGCGACACATACGTGCTGTTGTTGTAGACCACCGCGGGCCGGTAGGCCGGTGGCGGCGGTGCCGCGCGGTCGCGCCAGCGCGGCGCGCCCCAGTTCATGTTCCAGGCGTTCCAGCCCCAGCCGTGGCGCTCCAGCGCCGAGCCGACGATCACGCCGCTGCCGAAGGCCAGCGCGCCCACCGCGGCCACCTGGCCGCGGCTGTAGCCGGGCTCGACCACCACCGGCGGCGGTGCATAGGCATAGCCGGGGTAGACGGCCACGGGCGTGTCGTACACGACCTGCGGGTCGTAGCGCGGCACGTACACCACGTCGGGCTGCACGGGCTCGATGGTGATGAGTTCCTCGGGCGGCTCGATCACCAGAGGGCCCGCGTACATCGGCTGCATGTCGGGCGCGGGCGTGTAGTTGGGCGGCGTCGCGGCGCGCGCCACGCGCAGCTTGTCGTTGTTCTTGAGGCGGCCGGCCTTCGATGCGCGCTGGCGCATCACCTGGATCGCGTTCATCACGTCGGCCGGGTCGTTGTAGTAGGCCTTGCCCAGCGAGGTGGTCCACGCGATGTTGCCGGCCATCTGGTCCATCACGGGCCGGAACGCAGTGAGCGACTTCACGCTCGGGTCCCACGGCTGCTGGTTGGCGGCATCGGCGAGCGGGCCGGCCTTGAGCGTGGGGTTCTGCTGCAGCCAGCCGTGGGCCGCGGTGATCTGATCGGGGTAGGTGGCACCGGCCAGGATCTGCGCGACGAGCTTGTCGGGGTACAGCGCGATGGGCGCGACCAGCTGGTAGAGCTGCTCGGCCGAGGGCGGCGTGTAGGCGGCCGGCACCGGCGCGGCGGCGGGCGCGGGGGCTGGTGCCTGGGTGGCCGGTGCTTCAGCGGCGGGAGGCGGTGCTGCGGGCTTGTCGCAGCCTGCAACGAACAACGCTGCGACGCACAGCGAAGCCATGAGGCGCCGCTGAAGGAGGGGGCGGTGGGGAGAGGGTGTCATCTGGCATGTCCTGAAGACGCCGGCAGGGTGCCCGGAACTCCTTCAACGGCGGGCCAGAGCAGGCGATGACACAGCCTGCGCCCCGGATGCAACGGTCTGTGTCGGCGGTGCGCCGCCTGTGCTGTCGGCGCAGGACCACGAGACCACCGGGCGACGTGGCGATCGCCCGGGGAAGAACCTCTGTGTCGTTACTTGGCGCCGCCCGAGTACTTGGTGACGCTGCTGGCCTTCACGTGGTACCCGCTCACGCCCATCATCGAGTCGTTGCGCAGCGTCTGCAGCTTGCCGGTGACCCACACGGTGTCCATGGCGCGGAACTTGGCGCCCTTTTGCGGAATGACGTGCAGGATCTGGTTGGCCGGCGGCGGCGGCGTGTGGATGCAGGCGCCGAAGTAGGGCACGAGCAGGAACTCGGTGACCTCGCCCTTGGCCTCTTCGAGCGGCACGATGAAGCCGGGGATCTTCACTTCCACGCCGTTGAGCGCGGGGTTGGTGGGCGCGTTGTTCGACACCTCCTGCATCTTCATCAGCAGTTCGTTGGCGCGCGGGTCGCCGTCGTCGAGCGTGCTCAGGTCGATGCCCTTGAAGGCCTTGGCCGGGTCCCAGTCCTTGGGCACCAGCTCTTCCCAGCTGATCTGGCGCGGCTGGCCCGACGCGGCCTGCGGCGCGGTGGCGGCCGGCTTGCCGCCCAGCGGGTTGGTCGCGGTGGTGTCCTTCGGTGCGGGCTCGGCGGCCCAGGCGGCGGCTGCGAGGCCGGCGCCGGCCAGCAGCATCGACAAGGCGGTGAGCACGCGGGGAGTGGAGGTCTTCGTCATGGTCAGATTCTCGGAGAAAGGCCGTCGGCCAGCGACAGTCGATAGGCCCGGATGCCGGGCAGCAGGCTCGCGAGCCAGCCGGCGACCAGCAGGCTCGCCGTCAGCAGCCATTCGTTCAGTGTAGGTTCGGACAGGCTCAGCGTCAGGCCGAACTGCGCCTGCAGCCATGGCGAGAGCAGGGCGATGCCGAGCACCGCCATCGTCACGCCCAGCAGCACGCCCAGCACGGTGACCAGCGCGCCTTCGAGCGCCAGCAGCGCCAGCACGTGGCGCAGGCCCGCGCCCACGGCGCGCAGCACGGCGAGCTCGCGGCGGCGTTCGTTCAGGCCCGCCATCACCACCGACACCAGCCCCGCCAGGCTCACGAGCGCGACCAGGGCCGACATCAGCAGCAGCGCGTTCTCGCCGATGCCGATCACGCTCCACAGCTCGTCGAGCGCCACGCCGGGCAGGATGGCCATCAGCGGTTCGCCGGTGTAGGTGGAGATCCAGCGCTGCACGCCGAACACGGCGGCGCGGTTCTTCAGGCCCACGAGCGCGGCCGTCACGTTCTTGGGCGTGAGGTCGAACTTGCGCACCTGCTCGGCCGGAATCTTCACGCCCGGCATCGGCGCGCCGCCCACCCATTCGAGGTGGATGGCTTCCATGGCCGCCAGGCCGATGTGCACCGTGCGGTCGACCGGCGTGCCGGTGCGCGCGAGCACGCCCACCACGGTGAAGGGCTTGTCGGCATGCTCGGCCACGTTGAGTTCGCCGCTGCCGTGCGCCAGCGTGATCTTCTGGCCCACGTGGTAGCCCAGCTTGTCGGCCACCTCGGCGCCGACCACGGCGTCGAACAGCGCGTCGAAGGGCTGGCCTTCGCGCAGCTTCAAGGTCTGGCGGTCGCCGTAGCGGAAGTGCGAGAAGTACTCGGGCGTGGTCGCGAGCACCGAGAAGCCGCGGTGCGAATCGCCGAGCGACAGCGGCACCACCCAGTCGACGCCGGGGTGCGCCTGCAGCGCCTGCACGCTCTTCCACGAGATGTTGTTGGTGGCCGCGCCGATGCGGAACACCGAGTACAGCAGGAGCTGCGTGGAGCCGGTGCGCGCGCCCACGATGAGGTCGGTGCCCGAGACCGACGAGGCGAAGTTCTCGCGCAGCTCGGTGCGGATGCGCTCCACGCCCAGCAGCAGGAAGGTCGACAGCGCGATCGAGAACACGGTGAGCGCGAGCGTGAAGCGGCGGTTCCAAGCGCTGCGCCATGCGATGGAAAACAAGGCTCTCATGCGTCCACCGCCATCGCGCTCGATGCCGCACGGTTGATCTCCGGCAGCAGCACGTGCCGCGCAAAGCGCTGCGCGATGCGCTGGTCGTGGCTCACGAACACGAGCGCGCTGTGGTTCACGGCGCAGGCTGTGAGCAGCACGTCGAGAAAGGCTTCGCGCCGGTCTTCGTCGAGCGCGGAGGTGGGCTCGTCGGCGATGACGACCTCGGGCTGGCCGATGAGCGCGCGCGCCGCGGCCACGCGCTGCTGCTGGCCCACGGACAGCTGCAGCGCCTGGCGCTTCCACAGCGCGCGGTCCAGGCCCATCTGGTCGAGCAGGTGCTCGGCTTCATCGCGCGAGCTGCCGTTGCGCGCCGCCTGCGCCTCGCGCCGTGCCGAGAAGCGGCAGGGCAGCAGCACGTTGTCGAGCACGCTCAGGTAGGGCAGCAGGTTGAACTGCTGGAAGATGTAGCCCACGTGCGCCACGCGGGCGCGGTCGCGCTGCGTGCCCGAGAGCTTGGCCCAGTCGTGGCCCAGCAGCGTGACGCGGCCTTCGTCGGCCACCAGCACGCCGGCCAAGAGCGACAGCAGCGTGCTCTTGCCGCAGCCGCTCGGGCCGTGCAGGAACACGGATTCACCCGCCGTGATGCGCAGGGCCTCGATGTCGATGCAGGGTGTCTTCACGCCGGGCCAGGTGAAGCGCAGGGCTTCGGCGGCGAGCACGACGCGCAAGTGCGTGGTCTCGGCCTGCGGGAGGGTGCTCACGCTGTCACTTGCCCAGCGTCAGGCGGGAAGGCTGCGCCGCCTGCGCGCCGCTCGGGCGCTTCAGCTGGCGCTTGAACTGGCCTTGCGCACTGGCGATCTGCACGTCGATCTGGCGTGCGCCCTTGAAGGCCGAGAACAGGTTCACGTCGATGAACTTCGCGGCGGCGGCCTGGGTGCAGTTGAAGGAGAAAGAGGCGTCGAGGTCGGCGTGCCCGCCCGATTCGGCGGGGTCGGGGTTGCCCAGGCCGAGTGCGCCGGAGCGCAGGTCGACGGGGCCGAGCTTGCAGTTGGCGGCGGGGTCGATGGTGAAGAGCTTGTCGGCCGCGCGCAGCTGGGCGATGGCGGCCTCGACGGTCTTCTTCTCGGCGTCGGTCTTGGGTGCGCGCTCGAAGCCGACGATGTTGTCCAGCGGCGATTCCATGGCGATCACGATGGTGGGCCCGTCGATGGCCACGTCGAGCTTGAGCTGGCCGTGCACATGCGCGTGCTGTTGCTGGGCCTGTGCGGGAAGGATGGCGGCCGCGAACAGCGCGGCGGCGGTCAGTGCGAAGCCGGAGGACGTGCGTCGAAGTCGGGTGTGCAGGGTGTGCATCATGGTTCTGCGCCTTGCCGGGTCGGCAGCCCCGGCGTGTTGCTCCATTCGCTCCAGCTGCCGGCATAGAGCGCGGTCGTCCCGAACCCCGCGATCTGCATCGCGAGCAGGTTGGGCACGGCGCTCACGCCGCTGCCGCACTGGTGGACGACGGTCGCCGCATCGCGCCCCGCGAGCAGCGCTTCGAACTCGGCGCGCAGTTGCGCGGCGGGCTTGAACTTGCCGTCGGGACCGATGTTGTCGGCGAAGGGCCGGTTCAGGGCCCCGGGGATGTGACCCGCGATCGGGTCCAGAGGTTCCACCTCGCCGCGGTAACGTGCACCGGCACGCGCGTCGATCAGGTTCTGGTCAGGCTGGCCGAGCCGGCGCACCACGGTGTCGGTGGTCACGAGCCTGGCGATCGGCTCGCCCTGTACGAAATTCGACTGGAAGCGCGCGGGCTCTTCGCGGTCGGTCACTTCGCCGCCCGCGGCCTGCCAGGCCTGCAGGCCGCCGTCGAGCACGGCCACGGCGTCGTGGCCCATCCACTTGAGCATCCACCACAGGCGCCCGCAGTAGTTGGCGCCGTTGCGGTCGTACACCACGGCCTGCATCGTGTTGGAGAAGCCCACGGACGAGAGCCAGGCCGCGAACTTCTCGCGGCTGGGCAGCGGATGGCGTCCGCCCGAGGCGGGCACGCCGTCGTCCTGCGCCACCACCACGTCGCCGCGCGCGCCGGGCAGGCCGTGTTTCGCGCTGAGGTCGGTGTCGAGGTTGGCGTACTGCGCGCCCGGGATGTGCGCGGCGGCGTACAGCTGTGCGCCGGCCTCGGGCTTCATGAGGTCGAAGCTGCAGTCGAACACCATGAGGGGCGAGTCGCCCTCGCGCAGCTGCCTGAGTTGTTCGACGGAGATGAGGGTGGTGTACATGGCGGAAGCTCCTTCGAAAAATGGTTCGGCGATGGGTGCCGTGGCTGCAGCGTTCAGTGTTCCTCGGCTGGCGCCTTCGGCACGGCCCGCTGCCGCAGCACGGTGGCCGCGATGCCGCTGGCGATGATCAGCGCCATGCCGGCCCAGCCGGCGGCGTCGATGCGGTCGTCGAACAGCACCACGCTGTAGAAGGCCGCGAACACGATGCCCGAATATTGCAGGTTCGCCACCACCAGTGTGCCGGCCTGGGTCTTGGCGGTGGCGTAGGCGCGGGTCATGCACAGCTGTCCGAGGGCGGCCAAGAGGCCGATCGGCAGCAGCCACAGCGCATGCTGCCACGTCCACGAGCTGCCGCCCGAAAACCCGGTCGCGGCCGTGGCGAAGGCGCCGGCCACGGCCGAGCCGACCGCGAAATAGAAGACCGTGCGCAGCTCGGGCTCGCCGATGCGCGACAGCGCCACCACCTGCATGTAGGCAAAGGCGGCCGTGACGCCCGACAACAGGCCCAGCATGCCCGCGAAGCCGTCGCCACCGCCCACCGTGGGCTTGAGCATGAGCACCACGCCGGCAAAGCCCGCGAGCACGGTCATCACCAGCGGGCCCTGCAGCGGCGGGCGCTCGATGCGGCCGTCGCGCCCGGGCACCGGCACCCAGGCCAGCAGCGCGCCGCCGACCAGGAAGGCCGCGACCCACACGCTGCTCATGTAGTTGAGCGTGACGGCCGTGGCCAGCGGCATGTGGGCGATGGCGTAGAACCACGCGCCCAGCGACACCACGCCGATGGTGCTGCGCCAGGTGTGCATGCCGGGGTACTTGGTGGCGAGCGAGGTGCCGCGGTTGCGCGCCAGCAGCCAGAGAAACACGATGCCGATGAGGCCGCGCCCCAGGACCATCTCACCGCTGTTGAACCATTCGGAGGCCACCTTCACGACCACGCTCATGGTGGCGAACAGAAAGGCCCCGAGCACCATCCACAGCGCTTGCATCGATTGACATCCAGATCAGAAAAAAGAAAGCCCCGGCGGGTGCGGGGCGGGGCGGCGTTCAGGCGCGTGGTTGTTGCATCGCGTTGCGGTACCACTCGTGGAACTGCTGCATGCCGTCTTCCATGGGGCTCTGGTAGGGGCCGGTCTCGTTGTCGCCGCGCAGCATGAGCGCGCGGCGGCCGGCGTCCATGCGCTCGGCGATCTCGTCGTCCTCCACGCAGGTCTCCATGTAGGCGGCCTGCTGGGCTTCGACGAACTCGCGCTCGAAGGCGACGATTTCCTCGGGGTAGAAGAACTCGACCATGTTGAGCGTCTTGGTCGGGCTCACCGGGTGCAGCGTCGACACGGTGAGCACGTGCGGGTACCACTCGATCATCACGTGCGGGTAGTAGGTGAGCCAGATCGCGCCGTACTTCGGCGGCTTGCCGTCGCGGTACTTGAGCAACTGCTCCTGCCACTTCTGGTAGACCGGGCTGCCCGCGCGGCCCAGGCGGTTGGCCACGCCCACCGTCTGCACCGAAAACTCGGGCTTGAACTCCCAGCGCAGGTCGTCGCAGGTGACGAAGCTGCCCAGGCCGGGATGGAACGGGCCGACGTGGTAATCCTCGAGGTAGACCTCGATGAAGGTCTTCCAGTTGTAGTTGCACTCGTGCAGCTCGACGCGGTCGAGCGCGTAGCCCGAGAAGTCGAGGTCGGCCTGCGGGCCCAGGCCCGCCATGTCGGCCGCCACGTCACGGCCGCTGCCGTCGGCGTTCTTCTCGAACAGAAGACCGTTCCATTCGGTGAGCGGGTAGTTGTGCAGGTTCAGGCACGGGTCCTGGTCGAAATGCGGGGCGCCGATCAGCGTGCCGGTGGTGCGCGCGTCTTTGGCGGCGTAGGTCCAACGGTGCAGCGGGCAGACGATGTTGCCGCCGGTCTGGGCGTCGAGCTGGCCCCGGCCCTGCAGGATCAGGGCCTGGCGGTGGCGGCAGACGTTCGAGATGAGCTCCACGCCCTTGGGCGTGTGGACCAGCGCGCGGCCCTGGTGCTCTTGCGGCAGGGTGTGGAAGTCACCCGGCTCGGGCACGGCCAGTCGGTGCCCGACGTAGCGGGGCCCTCGCGCGAAAAGGTTCTGCATTTCGCGGGCGTACAAGGCCTCGTCGAAATACGCGGTAACTGGAAGTTGGCTCGCGGCCTGCTGCAGTTGAAGACTTAAATCAGACATGGAGGACCTGACCAAGCTCCCCACAGGGAGAAAAAAAGAAAAAAACGGAAGGCGCCGTCTGCAAGGGTGACGGCCCGAAGAGGTGTGCCGGTGCGACCGGCGGGGGAAGCGGGGATTGTACCCGGGGGGCATTTTTGCGCCCGCCGGGTTTTTGCCTCGCATGGCCGGGCGTCATACAGGGTGTTGCAAAGGGTCGCGCGCGCGTGCGCGGGCTGCCCGGCGGTTCGTTGCGCCCCCGCCCTAAAATGTTCCGTTTCATCCACGATTCGTTGCATGCCCAAGGTGCCTTCTCCTTCCACGACCAGCCCGGCGGCCACGCCCGATACCGGGCCGCTGCCCGCCAGCTACGAAGCCGGGCTCCAGGAACTGGAACAACTGGTTGCAGAACTCGAATCGGGCCAGTTGCCGCTGGACCAGCTGCTGGGCAGCTACCAGCGCGGTGCCGCATTGCTCGGCTTCTGCCGCGACAAGCTGCAGGCGGTCGAGGACCAGATCAAGGTGCTCGACGCGGGCAGCCTCAAGCCCTGGACGGCCGAATGAGCGCCGTCCCGATGACCTCCACCGCCACCACCCCCTGGGACGCGAAGACGCTGGCCGGCTGGGCCGAGCCCCACCTGGCCGCGGTCGAAGCGGCGCTGTCGCGCTGGGTCGGCGTCGATGCGCCGGTGCTGCTGGGCGATGCCATGCGCTATGCCGTGCTCGACGGCGGCAAGCGGCTGCGGCCGCTTCTGGTGCTCGCGGCCAATGAAGCGGTCGGCGGCAACGCCCACGCCGCGCTGCGTGCGGCCTGCGCCACCGAACTCATCCACGCCTATTCGCTGGTGCACGACGACCTGCCGTGCATGGACAACGACGTGCTGCGCCGCGGCAAGCCCACCGTGCACGTGAAGTTCGGCGAAGCCGACGCGCTGCTCGCGGGCGACGCGCTGCAGGCGCTGGCCTTCGAGCTGCTCGCGCCCGAGGGCGACGAGGTGCCTGCCGCCATGCAGGCCTTGCTGTGCCGCCTGCTGGCGCGCGCGGCCGGCAGCCAGGGCATGGCCGGCGGCCAGGCCATCGACCTGGCCAGCGTCGGCATCGCACTGAACGAAACCCAGCTGCGCGAAATGCATCGCCTGAAGACCGGCGCGCTGCTGCAGGGCAGCGTCGAGATGGGCGCCGCCTGCGGCACCGTGTCGCCGGCCGCGCTGGCGGCGCTGCGCGACTACGGCGCCGCCATCGGCCTGGCGTTCCAGGTGGTCGACGACATCCTCGACGTCACCGCCGACTCGCAAACCCTGGGCAAGACCGCCGGCAAGGACGCCGCGGCCGACAAGCCCACCTACGTGTCGCTGCTCGGCCTGGACGGCGCGCGCGCGCAGGCGAGCCAGCTGCTCGCCGACGCCGTCGCCGCGCTGAACAAGAGCGGCCTGGCCGACACCTCGGCATTGCGCGCCCTGGCCCACATGGTGGTCGACCGCGACCGCTGAGAAGAACAAAGAACCCACCTCCATGGCTCCGCTGCTTCCCACTCTCCACGACCCTTCGCCGATCCGCCAGTACGACCGGGCCCAGCTCAAGCAGCTGTCCGACGAGGTGCGCGCCTGCGTGCTCGACAACGTCTCGCGCACCGGTGGCCACCTGAGCTCCAACCTCGGCACGGTCGAGCTGACGGTGGCGCTGCACCATGTGTTCAACACGCCGCACGACCGGCTGGTGTGGGACGTGGGCCACCAGACCTACCCGCACAAGATCCTCACGGGCCGGCGCGAGCGCATGCCCACGCTGCGCCAGCTCGGCGGCATCTCGGGCTTTCCGCAGCGCACCGAGAGCGAGTACGACACCTTCGGCACCGCCCACTCGTCGACCAGCATCTCGGCCGCGCTCGGCATGGCCATGGCGGCCAAGCAGAAGGGCGAGAAGCGCCATGCCGTGGCCATCATCGGCGACGGCGCGCTCACGGCCGGCATGGCCTTCGAGGCGCTCAACAACGCGGGCGTGTGCGACTGCAAGCTGCTGGTCATCCTGAACGACAACGACATGTCGATCAGCCCGCCGGTGGGCGCGCTCAACCGCTACCTCGCGCAGCTCATGAGCGGCAATTTCTACGCCGCCGCCAAGAGCGTCGGCAAGAGCGTGCTGCGCAATGCGCCGCCGCTGTTCGAGCTGGCCAAGCGCCTGGAGCAGCATGCCAAGGGCATGGTCGTGCCGGCCACGCTGTTCGAGCAGTTCGGCTTCAACTACGTCGGCCCCATCGACGGCCACGACATCGACTCGCTGGTGCCCACGCTCGAGAACCTCAAGCACCTGGACGGCCCGCAGTTCCTGCACGTGGTCACGAAAAAGGGGCAGGGCTACAAGCTCGCCGAGGCCGACCCGGTGGCCTACCACGGCCCGGGCAAGTTCGATCCGCAGGTGGGGCTGGTCAAGTCGACCACGGCGGCCAAGCAGACCTTCACGCAGGTCTTCGGCCAGTGGCTGTGCGACACGGCTGCGCACGACGGCCGCCTCGTGGGCATCACGCCCGCGATGCGTGAAGGCTCGGGGCTCGTGGAGTTCGAAAAGCGCTTCCCCGACCGCTACTACGACGTCGGCATTGCCGAGCAGCACGCCGTCACCTTCGCGGCCGGCCTGGCCTGCGAGGGCCTGAAGCCCGTGGTGGCGATCTACTCGACCTTCCTGCAGCGCGCCTACGACCAGCTGATCCACGACGTGGCGATCCAGAACCTGCCCGTGGTGTTCGCGCTCGACCGCGCGGGCCTCGTGGGCGCCGACGGCGCCACGCACGCGGGCGCGTACGACATCCCGTTCCTGCGCTGCATTCCCAACATGAGCATCGCCTGCCCGGCCGACGAGCGCGAGTGCCGCCAGCTGCTGACGAGCGCCTACGAACAGAACCACCCGGTGGCCGTGCGCTACCCGCGCGGCGCGGGCGCCGGCACCACGCCGCACCTCACGCTCGACGCGCTGCCCTTCGGCAAGGGCGAGGTCCGCCGCGAAGGCCAGCGCATCGCCATCCTCGCGTTCGGCACCTTGCTGTACCCGGCGCTCACGGCAGCCGAGTCGCTCGATGCGACCGTGGTCAACATGCGCTGGGCCAAGCCGCTCGACGTCGAGTTGCTGTTGCAGGTGGCGGGCACGCACGACGCGCTCGTCACGCTCGAAGAGGGCGCCATCATGGGCGGCGCGGGCAGTGCGGTGGTCGAGGCCCTGCAGGCCGCCGGCATCCAGAAGCCGGTGCTGCAACTGGGCCTGCCCGACCGCTTCATCGAACACGGCGATCCGGCCAAGCTGCTCGCATCGATCGGCCTCGATGCTGACGGCATCGCCGCCGCGATCAAGAAACGCTTCGTTTGACAAGAGGTCGCAGGGTAAACCCCCGCCGGCCACCTGTAAGCGCGTTTTTACAATCAAAAGGACTCACAAAAGTCCCTGACGCGGTCACAAGCCGCGTTTTGTTTTTTCCAAAGCACTCGGAGTGAATTCAATGGATCGTCGTTCCCTCATCAAAAACGCCGGCATCGCGGGCGTTCTGGCTGCCGGCATCGCGCCCGCGGTTCACGCGCAAGCCACCGTTCGCTGGCGTCTCGCATCGAGCTTTCCCAAGTCGCTGGACACCATCTTCGGCACCGCCGAGGTGTTCTCGAAGAGCGTGAGCGACATGACGGGCGGCAAGTTCCAGATCTCCGTGCATGCAGGCGGCGAGCTGATGCCCGCCTTCGGCGTGGTCGACGGCATCCAGAGCGGCGCGGTCGAAATGGCGCACACGGCGCCTTACTACTTCTACGGCAAGGACCCGACCTTCTGCCTGGGTTGCGCCGTGCCCTTCGGCATGAACACCCGCCAGCAGAACGCCTGGATGTACGAAGGCAACGGCCTGAAGCTGATGCGCGCCTTCTACGCCAAGTACAACATCATCAACCTGCCGGGCGGCAACACGGGCGCGCAGATGGGCGGCTGGTTCCGCAAGGAAATCAAGTCGGTCGCCGACCTGAAGGGCCTGAAGTTCCGCACCAACCCGTTCGCCGGCAAGGTGCTCGAGCCCTTCGGCGTGATCCCGCAATCGATCCCTGGCGCCGACCTGTACCCCGCGCTCGAAAAGGGCACGCTCGACGGTCTCGAATGGGTCGGCCCGTACGACGACCAGAAGCTGGGCTTCAACAAGATCGCCCCGTTCTACTACTACCCCGGCTGGTGGGAAGGCGGCCCCGAGCTCGACTTCTACATCAACACCAAGGCATGGGAAAGCCTGTCGGCCGATTTCAAGGCAGTGGTCGAAGCGGCTGCCGCGCACGCCAACATCACGATGACGGCCAAGTACGACGCCAAGAACCCGATCGCGCTCAAGCAGCTCGTGGGCTCGGGCACCAAGCTGCGTCCGTTCTCGCAGGACGTGATGAACGCCGCCTTCAAGTCGGCCCAGCAGATCTACTCGGACCTGAACAACAGCAACCCCGAGTGGAAGAAGATCTACAGCGACTGGTCCAAGTTCCTGGCCGACCAGAACGCCTGGTTCCGCTACACCGAAGGCACCTTCGACCGCTTCATGCAACAGCAGAAGCTGTAAGTAAGGCACGCGGCGCCGCAACCCGGCGCTTCGCACCTCACAAGAAAAAAAGCCCCGCCGGTTTCGGCGGGGCTTTTTTCATTTGGACGCGGGGTCGGGGGAGGGCGGCGGCGCGGACGGCAGCGTGCGCATCGCCACCTGCTCGCCGAACGCGATCAGCACCTGCGGATCGTAGGCATGGAACCAGGTGATGCCGCCGAAGCGCCGACGCACCAGCAGGCGAGGCGCGATCACGCGCTCGAGCATGCGGATGTGCACCAGCTTGAGCTGCGCCACGTCCTGCGCGCTCACGCGCTTGTTCCACAGCCAGGTCTGCGTCAGCACGTCGCCTTCGAGGCGGGTGCGGCTGTAGACGATCCAGTAGCCGACCCAGATCACGCACAGGCCCGCCACGCCGAAGACGAACAGGCTGGTGGCCGACCAGCTGGTGGTGCGCAGCGACGGCAGGCTCCACAGCGCGAAGGCGAAGAGATCGACCACCAGCACCACCGCCAGCGTGCGCAGCAGCGGCGGGAAGGCGGCGCTTTCGAGCGGGCCGCCTTCTGTCGTCGCGGGGTGGTCGTTCGGGGCGTCGCCGGGGCGGGCGTCGCTCACGGCTTGGAAGCTTCGCCCGCCGCCGGGGCCGCCGGCGCCGGCGTTTCCTCGGGCGTCTTCTGGTTGCCGAACGGGTCTTCCATGTTCACGCCGTTGTCGGTGGCGGGCGGCGCGTTCGGGTCGACCGGCATGTCGAGGTTGACCTTGTCGATGTCGACGACCTTTTCCTTCTCGAGGAACACGGTCACCGTCTGCGGGAAGAAGATCACGATGGCCACCAGCAGCAGCTGCATCACGACCCAGGGCACGGCGCCCAGGTAGATGTCGCGCGACTCCACCTTCTTGGGCAGCGCCCCGTTCTTGAACAGGGTGTCGGCGATGCCCCGCAAGTAGAACAGCGCGAAGCCGAACGGCGGGTGCATGAACGAGGTCTGCATGTTCACGCACAGCAGCACGCCGAACCACACCATGTCGATGCCCAGCTTGTGGGCCACGGGGCCCAGCAGCGGCAGGATGATGAAGGCGATCTCGAAGAAGTCGAGGAAGAACGCCAGGAAGAACACGAAGATGTTGACCGCGATCAGGAAGCCGATCTGGCCGCCCGGCAGGCCCGAGAGCATGTGCTCGATCCACTTGGCACCGTCCACGCCCTGGAACACCAGCGAAAACACGCGCGAGCCGATCAGGATGAACACCACCATCGCCGTGAGGCGCATGGTGCCTTCCATCGCGTCCTTCATCAGCGCCCAGTTCAGGCGCCGGTGAATGAGCGCCAGCACCAGCGCGCCCACCGCGCCCATGGCGCCGGCCTCGGTCGGCGTGGCGATGGCCTTGTCCATGAAGGGCAGGCCGCCCATCGAGCCGAGCACCGCGAAGATCAGGATGGCCGAGGGGATGATGCCGCGCAGGCATTTGCCCCACAGCGCCCAGCCGTGCAGCGTGCGCGCCGTGGCGGGCAGGCCCGGCACGTAGTGCGGACGGATGCGCGAGACCAGGAAGGTGTAGATCGCGAAGATCACCACCTGCAGGATCGACGGGCCCCAGGCGCCCTTGTACATCTGGCCGACGTCGGTGCCGAGCTGGTCGGCCATGACGATCAGCACCAGCGAGGGCGGCACCAGCTGCGTGATGGTTCCCGAGGCGGCGAGCACGCCGGTCGAGTAACGCATGTTGTAGCCGTAGCGCATCATGACCGGCAGCGAGATCATCGCCATCGCGATCACCTGGCCGGCCACCGTGCCGGTGATGGCGCCGAGGATGAAGCCCACGATGATCACCGAGTAGCCCAGGCCGCCGCGGATCGGGCCGAAGAGCTGGCCCATCGAGTCGAGCATGTCCTCGGCGAGCCCGCATTTCTCTAACACCGCCCCCATGAGCGTGAAGAACGGAATGGCCAGCAGCGTCTCGTTCGACAGGATGCCGAACACGTTGAGCGGCAGGTTGGCCATGAAGCCGGCCGGGAACCAGCCCATCTCGATGGCGAAGAAGCCGCAGATCAGGCCGAGGGCCGAGAGCGAAAACGCGACCGGAAACCCGATCAGCATGATCACCACGAGCCCCGCGAACATGATCGGGGCGAAATTTTCCATGTGCATGATGTCTACGTGTCCTGCTGTGCGGGAAAGGTCGGGGCGGTCTGGCGAAGCGCGACGAACGCCATCACTGCACCGGCTTCTCGTAGTGCGTGTTCATCTCGATCAGTCCGCGCAGGTAGGCGATGCGCTTGATGATCTCGGCGACACCTTGCAGGAACATCGTGCAGAAACCCACGGGCATCAGCAGCGCGGCGGGCCAGCGGATCAGCCCGCCGATGTTGCCCGACATCTCGCCCGACACCCAGGTGTTCCAGAAGAACGGCCAGGTGAGGTAGGTCAGCAGGCCCATCACCGGCAGCAGGAAGAAGGTCAGGCCGAACAGGTCGACATACACCGGTCCGTGGCCCTTGAGCTTGCCGTAGATGATGTCCACGCGCACGTGCTCGTTGAAGCGCAGCACCACCGGCGCACCGAGCATCACGGTGGCGGCGAACAAGTACCACTGGATCTCGAGGAAGGCGTTGTTGCTGAAGTCGAAGCCGTACCGGACGAAGGCGTTGGCGGCCGAGATGAGCGACGCGGCCAGGACCGCATAGCCGGCAAATTTGCCGAGTTTTTCGCTGACCCAGTCCATGACGGCCGCGAATTTGAGGAATACAGACAAGGGGTGTCTCCCGCGAAGCCCAAGGTGAAGCGCCGGCCCCTGGTGGGGGCTGCGCGCAAAGCCCGCAATGGTATCTCGGTGAACCTTAGTATTGCCTTGACACAAACTCGGGTTTACCCGGAATCCGCGTCGGCAGAGGGCCTGTCGGGCGGTCGCCATAATGGCCCATGTCTTCGAGCCCGCCGCCTTCGACGCCCTTCGGTGCGGCGAGCCCGCCCCTGTCGATCGACTCGCCCGACATGCGCCGCGCCGGCCGCGACCTGCTCTCGCTGGCCCTCATCGACGCGCGCAACCACACGCTGCACCTGCTGTCCCTGTTCGAACAGGCGCTGGGCGAAGCCATGCGCGTGCCGCCGCAGCCGGGCGTGGTGCCGCCGGTCTGGCTGGCGGGCCACATCGGCTGGTTCGCCGAATGGTGGATCGGGCGCAACACCCAGCGCGCCTTCGGCATCGACTGCCCCGTGCGCCCCACGCGGCTGGCCGCCATCGACCCCGACGCCGACGACTGGTGGAACCCGGCCCAGGGCGCGGCCGATCGCTGCTGGTCGCCCGACCTGCCGGGCCTGGGCCAGACCAAGGCCTACCTGCTCGAAACTCTCGAAAGCACGCTCGAGCTGCTCGAGAACGCCGCCGAGACCGATGCCGGCCTGTACTTCTACCGGCTGGCGCTCTTCCATGAAGACCTGCGCGGCGAACAGCTCGTGGTGCTGGCGCAGACGCTGGGCCTGCCGCTGAACATCGAGCAGCCGCCCACCGCCGTCACGCGCGAGCCGCTGCTGCTGCCGGCCACACGCTGGGAGCTCGGCCTGCCCGAGCACAGCGGCTTCCTGTTTGCGCAAGAGGGCGCGGCGCACCGCGTCGACGTGCCCGAGTTCGAGATCGACGCCCAGCCCGTCACCTGGGACCAGTACATCGAGTTCGTCGACGACGGCGGCTACGACCGCGAGGAACTGTGGCACAGCGACGGCTGGCGCTGGCTCGCCGCGCAGACCGAAGGCCGGCGCGGGCCGCGCCATGTGGAGCAGATCGGCGTGTCGCGCAACGGCACGGGTGGCTCGGTGCTGCAGCAGCGCTTCGGCGTCACCGTGCGCGCGGCCGGGCACCACAGCGCCGTGCACCTGAGCTGGTGGGAGGCCGACGCCTGGGCGCGCTGGGCCGGCCGGCGCATCGCGACCGAGGTCGAATGGGAAATCGCCGCCCATACGGCCGCGCGGCGCGGCTTTCGCTGGGCCGACGTGCACGAGTGGACGGCAGGCACGCTGCAACCCTGGCCGGGGTTCCGGGCCGATCCCTGGAGCGCCGGTGGCGAGTTCGATCCGGTGGCCGCCTTCGGCCGCGCGCGCGTGCTGCGCGGCGCCTCGTTCGCGACGCGTGCGCGCCTGCGCTCGCCGCGCCGCCGTGGATTTGCGCTTCCCGATGCCGACGACGGCTTCTTCGGCTTCCGTACCTGCGCGCTGTAGCCGCCTTCAGGGCCGCTCGCCGCCGGCCTCCGACGACAGCGGCGGCGCCACTTCCTCCAGCGGCTTGCGCTCCGCATCGGCCGCGTAGCGCAACGCCAGCAGTCCCGCGACGATGACCAGCACGGCGCCGATCAGGTAGCCCACCATCACCGCGCCCCGGCTGCCGGTCTCGATCAGCAGGCCGAACAGCACCGGCGCCACGAAGCCGCCCGCGCCCATGCCGATGGCATAGAAGATCGCGATGGCCATGGCGCGCATCTCCAGCGGGAACACCTCGCTCACCGTCAGGTAGGCCGAGCTGGCCGCCGCCGACGCAAGAAAGAACACCGCCGACCAGCACAGCGCCTGGCTGCGCGCGTCGAGCCAGCCCTGCATGAAGGCCCAGCCCGTGAGCGCCAGGCCCACGCCGGCCAGCACATAGGTCAGCGCGATCATCCTGCGCCGGCCCACGCTGTCGAACAGCGGGCCCAGCAGCAGCGGCCCGAGCACGTTGCCCAGCGCGAACGGAAAGATGTACAGCGCCACGCGGCCTTCGGCCACGCCGTAGAAGCGCGTGAGCACCAGCGCGTAGGTGAAGAAGATCGCGTTGTAGAAAAACGCCTGCGACACCATCAGCGCCGTCGCCACCACGCTGCGCGCCGGGTAGCGCCGCAGCAGCACGCGCGCCACCTCGCGCATCGACGGGCTGTTCTGGCGCGCGGCGGTGTACATGACGTGGCCTTGCGCGGCGGGCAGCGGGCCGTGCTGCACTTCGACTTCGCGCTCGATGCCCGCGACGATGCGCTCGGCCTCATCCGCGCGTCCGTGCGCGATGAGCCAGCGCGGGCTCTCGGGCACGTGGCGGCGCACCAGCAGGATGGCCACCGCCAGCACCGCGCCCAGCGCGAAGCCCGCGCGCCAGCCCCACACGGGGCCGATCACGCGCGCATCGAGCAGCACGAGGCTCAGCGCCGCACCGAGCGCCGCACCGATCCAGAAGCTGCCGTTGATCGCGAGGTTGACGCGCCCGCGCACGCGCGCCGGAATGAGTTCGTCGATGGCCGAGTTGATGGCCGCGTACTCGCCGCCGATGCCCAGCCCGGTGACGAAGCGGCACAGCGCAAAGAAGGCGAAGTTGGGGGAGAAGGCCGTGGCCAGCGTGCCCAGCGTGTAGACCACCAGCGTGAGCAGGAAGAGCTTCTTGCGCCCGAGCCGGTCGGTGAGCCGGCCGAAGACCAGCGCGCCGATCACCGCGCCCGCGATATAGATCGAGCCCGACCAGCCGATTTCTGCGGCCGTGAGCCCGAGCGTGTCGGGCCGCTCCAGCACCGCGCCGATGGAGCCCACCAGCGTGACCTCGAGGCCGTCGAGGATCCAGGCCACGCCCAGCGCGATCACCACGCGCCAATGCCAGCGCGACCACGGCAGGCGGTCCAGGCGGGCAGGGATGTCGCTGCGCAGAACCGTCATGCGGGGCATTATGCGAAGCGCATCACCCCCGCGTTGTAGGACCGGCGCTGCAATGCGCCGGTCCGCTCACAGGGGCTTCAGGCCGCGACGGCCGCCGTCACCTGCCGGATGCCCATGGCTTTCAGCGTGTCGGCAATGGCCGCCACCGCGCCCGGGATGCCCGCGTCGCCGAAGTGCCCCATGCAGCCCACGCGGAAGGTCTCGACCTGCGTCAGCTTGCCGGGGTAGAGGATGTAGCCGCGCTTCTTCACCTCCTGGTAGAAGGTCTTGAAGTTGTAGTTGGCATCGTCGGGCGCATGGAAGGTGACGATGATCGGCGCCTGGATGGCCGGGTCGAGGAAGGGCCGGAAGCCCAGCGTGGCGAGGCCGTCGACCAGCGCCTTGCAGTTGCGCGTGTAGCGCCCGCCACGCGCGGGCAGGCCGCCTTCCTCGATGTACTGCGCAATGGCGGTGTCGAGCGCGGCCACCACGTGCGTGGGCGGCGTGAAGCGCCACTGCGTGGTCTTCTCCATGTAGACCCACTGGTCGTACAGGTCCATGCTCAGCGAGTGGCAGTTGCCTTCGCACTTTTCGAGCGTGCTGCGCTTGATGACCACGAAGCCCATGCCCGGCACGCCTTCGAGGCACTTGCCCGAGGCGGCGACCACGGCGTCGAAGGGCGTCTTGCGCGCGTCGATCTCCAGCGCGCCGAAAGAACTCATCGCATCGATGATCAGGCCGCGCCCATGCTTGGCGACGACCAGCGCGATCTCGTGCAGCGGGTTGAGCACGCCCGCGCCGGTTTCGCAGTGCACCACCGCGACGTGGGTGATGCTGGGGTCGGCCGCGAGCGCGCGGTCGACGTCGGCGGGCGAGACCTGCTTTTCTTCGGTGTAGTCGATGGTGGTGAGCTTGCGGCCCAGCACCTTGCAGATCTTGGTCAGGCGCTGGCAGTAGGCGCCGTTGCTCGGCACCAGCACATGGCCGTTGCGCGGCACGATGGTGCCGATGGCCGCTTCCACCGAGAAGGTGCCGCTGCCTTGCAAGGGCACGCATTCGTGCGTGCCCGTGCCGTGCACGATGTTGAGCACCTCCTTGCGGATGCGCGCCGTGATCTGGTTGAAGTCGGCGTCCCATGAACCCCAGTCGCGCAGCATCGCTTGGCGGGTGCGGTCCGAGGTGGTCAGGGGGCCGGGCGTGAGCAGGATGGGGTGGGCGGCTTGACTCATGGTGTCTCCAGGCAGGGAAAGGGAATGAGGGGCGAGAAGTAAAGGGTTCGTTCAGCCGCGGCCGAGGTTGCGCCAGGCCTGCGTGCGTGCGAGCAGCACGCGGGTGAGCAGTGCGTAGGCGATGCACACCAGCGTCGAGGTGACGACGATCAGGCTGGCCAGCGCGGCGGCCGGGCCGATGTCGCCGGCGTCGTCCAGGTGCATGATCGCGACCGACGCGAGGATGGTCTCCGGCGTGTACAGGAAGATGGCGCACGACAGGCTGGCCATCGACACCACGAAGAAGTAGCGCCCGATGTCCAGGATGGCTGGCAGGCACACCGGCACCGTCACGCGCAGGAAGGTCTTGAAGAACGGCACCTTCAGCGATGCCGACACGGCCTCGAACTCGTTGTCGATCTGCTTGAGCGCCGTCACCGCCGTGAGGTGGCTCGAGGTGTAGTAGTGCACCACCATCGAGATGACCAGGATCGCCATCGTCTGGTACAAGAAGTTCAGCGGGTTGGACGGATGGTTGAAGAACATCACGTAGCCCAGGCCCAGCACCAGGCCCGGCACCGCCATCGACAGCACCGCCATCAGGTGCATGCCCTTGCGCATGAGGCCCAGGTTGCGCGTCTTCTCGATCAGGTAGGCGCCCACGAACACGATGAGCGAGCCCGCCACCGCGGTGACCATGGCCACGAGCAGGCTGTTGCCGTAGGCGGCGGCCATGTCGCTTTCCACCAGCACGAAGTGGTAGTGCTTGAGCGTGAACGACAGGTCGTAGGGCCACAGCGAGATCGCCGAGGTGTAGGTCGCCATGCCGATGGTCGCCAGCAGCAGGCTGCAGACCACGGTGCAGAACAGCGTGAGCAGCGCATCGGCCAGCTTGCGGGGCTTGGGCGTGTAGGGCACCGAGCGCGCCGTGAGCTGCGCCTTCAGCTTGCGCCGCACCACGTAGTCGATCACGAAGGAAATGATCGACGGAATGAGCAGCAGCATGCCCACCACCGCGCCGATGGAGAAGTTGTGCTGGCCGACCACCTGCTTGAACACGTCGACCGACAGCACGTTGAAGTTGCCGCCGATGACCTTGGGCGCGCCGAAGTCGCTCACCACGTAGGTGAAGACCACGGTGGCCGCGCTGATCAGGCCGTACTTGCACGAGGGCAGGGTGATCGTCATGAACTGGCGCAGGGGCCGCGTGCGCAGTGCGGTGGCCGCCTCGTACAGCCGGCCGTCGGCCAGCGACAGCGCGGTGACCAGGATCATCAGCGCGTGCGGGAAGGTGTTGTAGACCTCGGCCAGGATGATCCCGGGCGCACCGTAGATCGAGGCGCCGCCCAGCAGGAACTTGAGTGCGCCCTGGTTGCCGAACCACTGCACGAACGAAATGGCCGACAGCAGCGAGGGCGCGAGCAGCGGAATGAGCGCGATGAGGCGGAACACCGCCTTCAGCGGCGCCGGCATGCGGCTGCGCGTGAGCGCATAGGCGAACACGAAGGCGGTGGGCACCGAGATCATCACCACCGCGGCCGACACCCACACCGAGTTCCAGGCCGCGCGCAGCAGGCTCGGCGTCTGGAAGTAGGTGATGAAGTGGGCCAGGCCGACGAAGCGGCCGTTCTTGTCCTGCACCGCGTGGGCCAGGATGGTGAGCAGCGGCGCGATGAGGAACACGAACAGCATCGCCATCACCACGAACAGGATGGCGCGCGCGATGGTCTCGTCGCGGCTCCAGCGCAGGGCGGGGCGTGCAGCGAGCACAGGGCGGGGATGTGCCAGCGTGTTCATGGCTTCGACGTGCGCGCGGCAAAGGCGCGGATGCGGTTGGCGCGCAGCGCGATGTCGATGGTGTTGCCCTCGCGGATGTCCAGGTCATGCAGCTGGTTCAGCGAGAAGTGCAGGCCCAGCGTCTGGCCGTGCAGCGCGTCGGCCGTCACTTCGGCAATGCACAGGCCGCCCAGGAACTCGACCTTCGTGACCTTGGCCTGCAGGCGGTTGGGCGTGTCCTCGCGCAGGTGTTCCACCGCGCGGTCTTCGGGCCGCAGGTACAGGTTGACCGCGTCGCCGGGCTCGAAGGCACCGTCGCAGGCGTCGCACTGCAGCTCCATGTCGCCGACCTGGAAGCGCTGGTTGCCCAGCGCCATCGCGCGCAGCACATTCACCTTGCCCACGAAGTCGGCCACGAAGGGCGTGGCCGGCTGCTCGTAGATTTCCATCGGCGTGCCGACCTGCTCGATCACGCCGTGGTTCATCACCACGATGCGGTCGGCCATCGACAGCGCTTCTTCCTGGTCGTGCGTGACCATGATGGTCGTGATGCCGACCTGCTTCTGCAGCCGGCGGATCTCGCCGCGCAGGCGGATGCGCTCCAGCGCGTCGAGCGCCGACAGCGGCTCGTCCAGCAGCAGCAGGCCGGGCCGCGTGGCGAGCGCGCGGGCCAGGGCCACGCGCTGTTGCTGGCCGCCCGAGAGCTGGCTCGGGTACTTGGCGCCCGAGGTCGGCAGGCCGACCAGCTTCAGCAGCTCGTCGACGCGTGCCTTGATCTCGCCCCGCTTCGCGCGGCTGTTGACGAGGCCGTAGCCCACGTTCTCGGCGATCGACAGGTTGGGAAAGAGCGCGTACGACTGGAACACGATGCCGTAGTCGCGCTTGTCCGGCGAGAGCCACGAGACGTCCTTGCCGTTCTGCAGGATCTGCCCGGCGGTCTGCGTCTCCAGGCCCGCGATGATGCGCAGCAGCGTGGTCTTGCCGCAGCCCGAGGGGCCGAGAAAGCACAGCATCTCGCCCGGGTTCACGCGCAGGTGCACGTCGCGCAGCGCGCTGAAGGTCTCGAAGTCCTTGCGAACACCGACGATCTCGAGGGCCGCGGGCGGGGCCGAGGTGGGAGTCAACTGGCTGGCGATGAAGCGGGTGTCGGTCATGTCCATTTTTCGCACTCGTCGTTGGAGGGCGTCACCAGCTGCGGCGGCACCCTTGAATTGAAAACCGGGGGATGCCGTCGGGCTTACTTGGGTTCGGCCTTGCCTTCGTAGCGCTTGCTCCATTCAGCGAGGATGCGTTCGCGGTTTTTCGCAGCCCAATTCAGGTCGTTCTTGGCCAGCAGCTTCTCGTAGTTGTCCGGAATGCCTTCCAGCTTGGAGACCACGCCCGGGTAGGCCACCACGGCCCACCAGCGCGCGCTGATCTGGTTGGCCTCCTTGCTCGCCATCCAGTCGGCAAAGCGCTTGCCCTGCGCCAGCTTCGTGCTGGTCTTCATGAGGCTGGTGGCCTCGATGTCCCAGCCCAGGCCTTCCTTCGGAAAGATCAGGTCGACCGGCGCGCCCGACTTCTTCACCTGGTGCGCACGGAACTCGAACGAGATGCCGATGGGGAACTCGCCCGCGCCCGCCTGCTTGCAGGGCTTGGAGCCCGAGTGCACGTACTGCGCGATGTTCTGGTGCAGCGCGTCCATGTACTTCCAGCCTTCGGCGTCGCCCATGTTCTGCAGCCAGTACGACACGTCAAGGTAGCCGGTGCCGCTGGAGGCGGGGTGCGGCATCGAGATCGTGCCCTTGTAGACGGGCTTGGTCAGGTCCTTCCAGCTCTCGGGCTTGGGCAGGCCGAGCTTCTTTGCCTCGACCGTGTTGAAGCAGATGGTGGCGGCCCACACGTCCATGCCGACCCAGGCGGGCGGGCGCGCGGCGTCGGAGTACGCGGGGTTCAGCTCCTTGAAGCCCTTGGGCTCATAAGGCAGCAGCATGCCTTCCTGCTGCAGCAGCGCCAGGCTGCTGGCGGCCAGGCCGGCCACCACGTCGGCCTGCGGGTTGGCTTTTTCGGCCAGCAGCTTGGCGGTGACGATGCCGGTGGAGTCGCGCACCCACTTCACCTCGATGTCGGGGTTGGCCTTCTCGAACGCGTCCTTGTACAGCTTCATGGCGTCGGTCTCGAGCGCCGTGTAGACCAGGAGCGGCGTCTTTTGCGCCCACGCACTGCCGGACATGAGGCCGAGGGCCGCAACACACAGGGCGGCCGTGAGACGGCGCGTGCTTTGTTTCATCGTCATCTGTTTCTCCTGAAAGGCTGGCTGTCACTGAAGAAGGGTGAGGGCTGGCGCCGGCGCGAGGGTGGGCAACGCCATCCGGTGTTTGCAATGTAGGTTGCTGATTGATGACTGTCAATAAAAAATTGTTGACAGTTGACGATCCTTCGGGAAAATACGCCCCATGGTCACCAGCAATCACTCCGCCGCCCTCGCGTTCCTCCAGTCCAGCTCGCTGCCGATGCTGATGCAGGAAGAAATCGAGCGTTTGATCATGACGGGCGAGCTCCCCGTGGGCAGCCGCATCAACGAGAGCGAGCTCTCGCAGCGCTTCAACACCAGCCGCGGCCCGATCCGCGAGGCGCTGCGCGCACTGGAAGAAGCGGGCCTCGTGCGCAACGAGAAGAACCGCGGTGTCTTCGTGCGCGAGATCGCGTTCGAGGAAGCCGACGAGATCTACGAGCTGCGCGAGGCGCTGGAAGAAATCATCGGCCGGCGCGTGGCGCTGGCGATCCAGCCCGACGCGGTGGAGCGCCTGCGCGCCATGGTCGACGCGATGCGCTCGGCGGCGCAGGCGCAGGACGTGGAGCAGTACGCACAGCTCAACCTGCAGTTCCACGAGATCCTGCTCGACACCGCCGGCAGCAAGAAGCTCACCGAAACCTACAAGCGGCTCGTCAAGGAGCTGCACCTTTTCAGAATGCGCGCGCTCGACAGCGGCGGCGGCCTGCGGGTCTCGGCCGACGAGCACAGCCACATCGTCGACGCCATCGCCAGCGGCAACCCCGACACGGCAGGGCGCGCACTGCGCGAACACGTGGCCGGCAGCCGCGCACGCATGCACAAGGCCTTCGGCCGCATCGACGCCGATGCGGCCACTTCCAGCAACACCACCGCTACCCCGAACCACCCACCCCAAAAGGAAGTCTGAAATGACACCGGAGACACTTGAAGTCAATGCCAGGAGCTATCGCTGGATGGCGCGTCCGATCGTGGTCGTGTGCGTGGACGGCTGCGAGCCGGCGTACCTCGACGCGGCCATTGCGGCCGGCGTGGCGCCCTACATCGCCCGCATGCGCAAGGACGGTGCCGACCTGCTCGCCGATTGCGTCGTGCCCTCGTTCACCAACCCCAACAACCTGTCGATCGTGACCGGCGCACCGCCGGCGGTGCACGGCATCTGCGGCAACTACTTCTTCGACCGCGAGCTGGGCCAAGAAGTGATGATGAACGACCCCAAGTATCTGCGTGCCGGCACCGTGCTGGCCGCCTTTGCCGACGCGGGCGCCAAGCTCGCGGTGGTCACGGCCAAGGACAAGCTGCGCAAGCTGCTGGGTCACAAGATGAAGGGCATCTGCTTCTCGTCCGAGAAGTCGGACCAGGTGACGATGAAAGAGAACGGCATCGACAACGTGCTCGACATGGTCGGCATGCCGGTGCCCTCGGTCTACAGCGCGGAGCTGTCGGAGTTCGTGTTCGCCGCCGGCGTGAAGCTCATGGAGTCGCGCCGCCCCGACCTGATGTACCTGTCGACCACCGACTACGTGCAGCACAAGGCCGCGCCGGGCAGCCCCGCAGCGAACGCCTTCTACCAAATGATGGACGGCTACCTCGCACAGCTTGATGCACTGGGCGCCACCATCGTGCTCACCGCCGACCACGGCATGAACGACAAGCATGGCGCCGACGGCTCGCCCAACGTGATCTACCTGCAGGATGTGCTCGACGGCTGGTACGGCGCCGAAAAGGCCCGCGTGATCCTGCCGATCACCGATCCGTACGTGGTGCATCACGGCGCGCTCGGTTCCTTCGCCACTGTGTACGCACCCGACGAAGCCAGCGTGTCGGGATGGATCGAACGCATCAAGGGCATTCCGGGCATGGAGCTCGTGCTCTCGCGCGCCGAAGCCGCCAAGCGCTTCGAGCTGCCGCCCGACCGCATCGGCGACATCGTGGTGGTGAGCGAGCAGAGCACCGTCATCGGCACCGCCGCCAGCCGCCACGACCTGTCGGCACTCGAAGTGCCGCTGCGCTCGCACGGCGGTGTTTCCGAGCAGAAGGTGCCGCTGATCTGCAACCGCCCGGTCGAAGGCATTGCCCCCGGCCGCCGGCTGCGCAACTTCGATGCGCTCGACCTCGCGCTGAACCACGCACGCTGAAGCCACACGGAGCAAGCACCCATGAGCCAAGCCATCCTGAAGCCAGGCACCGTCCACCGCGAAGCGCTGCGCATCGCCGGCGAGAAAGTCCACCGCGACCGCACCATCGAGGTCACCTACCCGTACACCGGCGAGGTGATCGCCACCGTGCCCAA
>NZ_JBWKYW010000008.1:97217-157488 GCF_059423965.1 Variovorax sp. GW458-11-26-14-LB1 | reverse complement strand
GGGCGGCGTGGGGCATGGGCGGCAGGGGACGCATGGGACAAGGCTCCTGGAAACGTGTGCCTGCCCATGGTGAACCGATGCTTCTCCCCAAGCCAATGAATGTTCATTGCAAATGAGTGCAAAAAAACTAATATGAATCCGATGGACATCGGCCTCGCCCGCACCTTTCTCGAAGTCGCGACCACCGGCAGCTTCGTGGCCGCGGCCGAGCGGCTGCATCTGACGCAGACCGCCGTCAGCGCGCGCATCCGCCTGCTCGAAGACCAGCTCGGGCGGCGCCTGTTCGTGCGCAACAAGGCCGGCGCGCGGCTCACCGCGTCGGGCGAGCGCTTCGTGGCGCACGCGACCACGCTGGTGCAGGTGTGGGAGCGTGCACGCCAGCATGTGGCGCTGCCGCCGGGGATCGAGGAGGGCGTGAGCGTGGGCAGCGAGCCCAGCCTGTGGCATCCGCTGCTCGCCGACTGGCTGATCTGGATGCACCGCGTCTGCCCCGAGATCGCGCTGCGCGCCGAGGTCGACAGCGCGCAGCGCTTGCTCGACGCCGTGCAGGGCGGCGCGCTCGACCTGGCCGTGCTCTACAACCCGCCGCAACGCCCCGGCCTCGTGGCCGAGCTGCTGGCCGAGGAGCGGCTGGTGATGGTCACCACCGACCCCGAAGGCCGGCTCGACCGCACGCGCTACGTGTCGGTCGACTGGGGCCCGGCCTTCGCGGCCAACCACGAGGTCGCGTTTCCGGAACTGGCCCACGCGCCGGTGTCGATCTCGCTCGGGCCGCTGGCGCTCACCTACCTGCTTGCGGTGGGCGGCGCGGGTTACTTCCGCATCGGCGTCGCGCGGCCCTTCCTGGCCGACGGCCGGCTGCGGCTGGTGGAGGGCGTGCCCGAGTTCTCGCATTCGGCCCACGCCGTGTATGCGCCGCAGCGCGAGAACGAGACGCTGGCGCGCGTGCGCGCCGGGTTGCGGCTGGTGGCGGCAGCGGAAGAGGGGAGGCAGGGCAGCGGCGTGCATTCGCCGGCTTGAGGCGCCGTCCTGCATCGCCGGGTGCTACTTTCAGGTACTTACGCTCGGGCCACCGGGACTCCGACAATCGGACGCATGCCACCCCGCGCAACGCGGGGAAGAAAAATAAGTTCGGGGAGTTTCATGTCCAACCACGGCAGCGTGCCCTTGCGCATGCGTTCGTCGTCACCATCCGCTGACCGCAGTGCTCTGTGGGCCGAGCTGAGCCAGACGGCGCGGCTGTACCGCCTTGAAGCGCCGAGTGCTGCTTCATCGTCTTCGTCCGCCGCGCGCGAGAGCATCGACGCCCTGCGCGTGGAAGGCTGGGTGCAGCGCGAGGCGGTGTCGCAGCTGTTCGAGCTGCGCATCGTGTGCCTGAGCTTGCGTGCGGACCTGGCGCTTTCATCGCTGATCGACCAGCCGCTGACGCTGGTCACCGTGCTGGCCAATGGTTCTCTCGCACGACGTACGGGCTTGATCCGCGCCGTCGAATCGCTGGGCGCCGACGGCGGCCTGGCGCGCTACCGCCTCACGCTCGTGCCCTGGCTCTGGCTGGCCACCCAGCAGGGGCGCAGCCAGGTCTTCCAGCAGCGCAGCGTGGCAGACATCATCGAACGCGTGCTCGCGCCGTATGCGGATGCGGGCAGCTGGGCCTTCTCTTCCGAAGTAGACAGCTTCCTCGCCGACGCCCCCGTTCGCACCTACTGCACCCAGTACCGCGAGAGCGACTACGACTTCTTCTCGCGCCTGCTGGCCGAAGAAGGCCTGGCCTGGCGCATCGAGGAAGACGCCCAGGCCCCGACGGGGCACAAGCTCATCATCTTCTCGTCCAACGACACCCAGCCCGCCGATGCGGGCTCGCCCGTTCGCTTTCACCGCAAGAGCTCGCAGGAACGCAGCGACGCCGTGCAGGCGCTGGTGCGGCGCATGCGCCAGTCGGTGGCCCAGGTGCATTTGAGCGCGTGGAACGTCGACGGCAAGCGCCAGCTCACGGGCAGCGCCCCAGCGCGCTTTCCGGTCGGAGGCAAGAACGCCCCGCGCCTGGAGTACGACGACGTGCTCGGCTTGAACGACCGCAGCCGCGGCTGGGACACCAACCGCACCGTCGAGCGCTACGCCGCATTGATGATGGAAGCGGCCGAATGCCGCGCCGACCTGATGCTGGGCCACAGCACCGTGCGCACCTTGCGCGCGGGCACGCGCCTCGAGATCGACGACGCGCCCGCGCTGGGCTTGCAGGCCAAGCCTGCGCTGCTGCTGGACACCGTCGAACACGTGGGCATCAACAACCTGCCCAAGGACACGGCCGCGTCGATTGCGGCGCAGCTGGGCGAGCTGACGGAACACCTCGTGTTCGACCAACCGTGTGCTCCCGTGACGGCCGAGGCCGATGTGTTCGGGCTGGTGACTGCAGCCACGGGCACGCACAACGACAACGACATCCACCCGCAGCCCCAGAGCCTGGCCACCGCCCAGGTCCAGGGCTACGCCAACAGCTTCTCCGGCGTGCACGCCCCGCGCCCCTGGCGCCCCGCATTGGCGGCGGCCGACGGAGCCCGCCTGCACGCCAGGCCCACGGCCAGCGGCGTGCACAGCGCCATCGTGGTCGGGCCTTCGGGCGAGACCTCCCCCAATGGCGCCGACGAGCTGTACTGCAACGACCGAGGCGACGTGCGCGTGCGCTTCCACTGGCAGAACGGATCGAGCGACAACGGCAACAGCAGCAGCAATGGAGACAACGCCCAGGACAACCGCAGCACCCGCTGGATCCGCGTGGCCCAGCGCCAGGCCGGCCCCGGCATGGGCTGGCAGTGGCTGCCGCGCATCGGGCAGGAAGTGCTGGTCAAGTTCGTCGACCTGGATGTGGACCAGCCCGTCATCGTCGGCGCGCTGTACAACGGCCGCGGCGACGGCGGCATCGCCCCCACGCCCGGCGGTGCATCGCGTGCCGGTGAGAACAGCGAACAGGGCAGCAACGACAACAACGACGTCTTCGCCCAGGCGAACAACGCCTCGCCCAGCGCCCAGGCCAACCTCGCGGCCGGCCACGCCCCGCCCTGGCACGGCGCCAGCGCCGACGACAAGGGCCACCGCAACGCCGCGGCTCTGAGCGGCTTCAAGACCAAGGAGTTCGGCGGCGAGGGCTTCAGCCAGCTGGTGTTCGACGATTCGAACCAGCAACTGCGCGTGCAGCTGCACGCCAGCACCGCCCACAGCCAGCTGAACCTGGGCCACCTCATCCACCAGGCCGACAACTTCCGCGGCAGCTTCCGCGGCCAGGGCCTGGAGCTGCGCACCGACGGCTATGCGGCCCTGCGCGGCGGCAAGGGCGTCTTGCTGAGCACCTACCACGGCGCAGGCGGCCAGAAGCTGGAGCCCGTGGGCGACTTCGCCGCCGGCATGGCGCTGCTCAAGCAGGTGCAGCAGCTGGGCCAGGCGCTGAGCGATGCCGCCAGGACCCACGAGACCGTGCAGCTGGCAGGGCACATCGGCGCGAACAAGGCCAACGAATCCCAGCTCGACAAGGAACGCGCCCCCTACGCCGCGATGGAGCACACCGCCAGCGGCATGGTGACGGCCGATGCGCTCGACACTGCCTACGCAGATGCGGCAGACAAGGCCATCGCCACCGGCGAAGGCAAGGTACCCCACACGAGCGATGCCGTGATCGCGCTGGCCGCACGCGGAGGGCTGGCGATGGTCGCGGGCCAGCAGCTGCAGGTCGTCAGCGGCGAGACCGCCACGCTGGCCAGCGGCGGCGACATCAACCTGGCGCTGGCCGACGTGCTGCGCGTGCACAGCGGCCAGGCCATCGGCGTGCTGGCCGGGGCGCAGAAGGCCGATGCGGACACGGGCCTGTCGGTCATCGCGGGCAACGACGACCTGGACTTCCAGGCGCAGCACGACGAGTTGCGCGTGCAGGCCAAGGAGGCCCTGAAGATCGCCAGCACCGACCAGACGGTGGAGTTCGCGGCCAAGAAGAAGATCCGCATCGCCACCGCGCAAGGCGCGTCGATCACGCTGCAGGATGGGGACATCACTTTCGAGTGTCCGGGGAAGATCACTTATCACTCGGTGCAGCGGAAGTTGGCCGGGCCGGTGCAGAAGAGCTACCCGCTGCCGGCATTCCCCAAGAGCATCTGCGTGGCGTGCCTCCTGAAGTCGCTCAAGTCGGCGCCGGCCTTCACCCAGGTGGAGTAACGCACGATGAACCTGATCGACAAGCACGCACCCGGATGGATCGACGCCCTGTTTGCGGACGACGGCCCTCTTGCCTCCGCCACCGAGGGATTTCGCTACGCCTTGATCGATTGCGCATTCGCATCGCAATGCCATCAGCTGATCAAGAGCCACCTGGGCTCCGGCTCTTGGCGGTCGCTCTACGAGAACATACCAGGCGCTTCGGACGAAGCCATTCGGCATTCACCGGTTCTGCTGAACATCGACGCCGTTGAAAGGCCCTTGCTCGATCGTGTGCTGCAGCTGACGAATGGCTTGCCGATGCTCAGCTTCATCCGCTCGGACGAACCGCTCGAATCGCTGTTCGAGCGCCTGAGCCCCTGGTGCATCGTGAATGCGGACGGGCAGTATTTCGTGCTGCGCTTTCCCGACACGCGCCGCCTGCCGGATGTGCTGGCTGCGCTGTCTCCGTTGCAGCAGATGGCGTTCTGCGGTCCCGGAGCCACATGGAATTTCCGTCGGCGCGACGCCAGCTGGAGCAGTTTCCTTGCACCGGGGAAAATGGCATCCACGTCGCTGGCTCCATGCGCACCGGTACTCGATGGTGATCAATGCGCGGTGCTCATTGCCGGCAGTGAAGCGGATGAAGTGATCGCGAACCTGCTTCAACTTTCGCCAGCCTACGAAGCGCAGCACCGGCCCTCGGTGTTGCACGCACTGGCTGTATGCGGGCTCGCCGCAGCCAATGCCATGCAGTTCGACGCGGTGGCGCAAAGGATGAGGTTGTGTGAAGTTTTTTGGCAGCATCCCGAACTCAGCCACGGCGCTGGCCCGGACCATGAAGCGCTGCGCGCCTTGATGGTCTAGCGCATTGCAGCAGGAACAACAGATGATTCTCAAAAACTGGCTCCTTCCCCTCGCGCTTCTCGCATCCCTGGCTACGACAGGATGTGCCACCGGTCGTGCTGACACGGTTCCAGCCTCGGTCAGCGGCGTCAACTACACCGACCAGGACATCCGCTACCGGCTGTTCGATCCCAAGGACCCGAAGCAGACCGTGGTTGCCTCTGAAGAAATCGGCCCGTTCGCCGCGGGAGGCGTGATCTGTTGCTACAACGTGCCGAAGATGTGGGCGCCCGGCATCCAGGTCGGCGTGATTCTGCAGAGCTATGACAACAAGGCGGGCGATTACCGGCCGCGCCAGACCTTCATCGTCGACCTGCCGCCTTACGACAAAAGCGGCAAGGCAGGGGATGTGTGGTTCATCAACTATCCCGATGGAACGGTGGGGGTGGTTTCAACTGCGTACCGACCCAACGGCGACGAGTGGCCCGGGAAGATCAAGGGGTGGCCCAAGCCTTCATTGGCTTTCCAGCAGGAGTTGTGGGAACGAGATATGAGACTGGCGCAGGAGGGGTTGAAATCGAGCAAGAAATCGCTGGAGGAACTGAGTACTGATCCAAAAAAATACCTCCACAAGACATGGGAATGGCGCGCAAAAGAGTTCGCCTATCGAAAGGAGCTCGCAGCGTTCTCGGGGCCAGACGATCCCGCCTTCTTCACCAAGGAGAGGGCCATGCTGGAGCGACTTGTGGCTTGGGACCAGGAAAAGGTCGATAGGCTGATGAAGGTCAAGCCATGACCGCACATTTGGTCAATCCCATCGAAGAGGAAATATTCTCCAATCCTTCAAATCGAGAAGTTTTCTTTGGACCAGCAAGCGACAAGATTCGAGTCGACTACGAGGTGAGCCGCGAACTGCGCCCTGTGGGTCAGCCCGGCAAGTCTTGTGACGTGAACCTCTTCATGGGCTTCTTCTTCGACGGCACGCGCAACAACTACGACCGCAGCACCAGAGAAAAGGATCACACGCACTCCAACGTCGCGCGCCTGTACGGTGCCTATCCGGGCCAGCACGTGCCCGGGGTGCCAGCCGACCCCGATGCGCAGTGGACCACGAACCCCGACAACTACCAGCAGTTCTTCAAGGTGTATGTGCCGGGCGTGGGGACGCCCTTCACGCAGGTGGACGACAGCGGCGCCGGCAAGGACGCGCTGCTGGGCAACGCCACGGCGCTCTACGGCGAGCGCCGCATCCTGTGGGCGTTGGCGCAAGCGCTCAACTGCGTCTACCGCTACCTCACCCGAAGCGGCAACGGGCCAGGGCTGTTCTCCAGCGAAGAAGTGCTGAAGTTTTGCAAGGCCTTCGACCTCGGGCGGGAGGAACTGCTGGAAGCGGGCAAAGGGCCCGCCGACAAGCGCCAACGCGAGAACAAGAATCGTCGCACGCTCGAAGCGATGCTCAACAAGCTGCACGAGTCAGTCAAGCCGCACATGATCGATCCCGCAACGGGCCAGTGCAGCAAGGTTGATCCTGGGCGCGTGCAGCGCATCTTCGTCAGCGCATTCGGCTTTTCGCGAGGTGCGGCGGAGGCACGGGTCTTCGTCAACTGGTTTCTCGCGATGTGCGAGATCGATGCCGAACTCCGTGGGCAGACCGGGCCGACGCTGGCCTCGTTTCCGGTGACCTTCGACTTTTTGGGACTGTTCGATACCGTCGCGTCGGTCGGTGTGGCGGCCTCGTCCCTTTTCGCCGACGGCCATGGCGGCTGGGCTGATGCTGACACGTCGATGCGCATCCCGGCCGACGTGCCCTGCCTGCACATCGTGGCCGCGCATGAGTTCCGTCGCAGCTTTCCATCGGATTCCGTTCATGTCGGCAATACGTTGCCTGAAAATTCTCGGGAGTGGGTGTGCCCCGGCATGCACTCGGACGTCGGCGGAGGCTACATGCCGAAGGAGCAGGGCAAGGGGATCGATGAGGCGGGCGAGGACATGCTTTCGCGCATTCCTTTGGCCCTGATGTACCGCGAAGCACGAATCTTGGGCGTGCCCCTGAAACTGGAACTGGCACGCCCAGTCATCCAGAAGCAGTTCATGGTCGCCAAGGACCTGATCCGGGACTTCAACGCTTACCTTGCCGTATGCCGGGTCAAGGAAGGGGTGCTGCGCGACATCATGGCGGAACAGCGCAAGCTGTTCATCCTGTGGCGCAAATCATGGGCCGGTCGCCCGTTGGAGATGGATTTTGTCCTGCGTGCTCCGGCCCCAGACCGGGCGGATCTCTTGTCGGCCGACGAGCAGTTCGTCAAGGAAGTGAAGGACTTCGAAGCCTGGCTCAAGAAAAAGAAACGGATCAGCGGCCGCAACAGCCCGGACGGCACACCGCACGAAGTCGACAACGTGCCCGGCATCGATTCGGAGCGGGTCGGCGAGTGGGGCCGCATCGAGCCGTACTGGAACGAGCCTGTGCTCACCAGCAAGCTGTTCGAAGACCGCGTGCACGATTCGCACGCATGGTTCAAGCTCACCGGGCCCGAAGCGGCCGAGTTCAAGGAGCAGCTCGAAAAACTGGTGGCCCGGAAGAAAAGAGCGGATGAGGCGCGCGGGCAGATCGATCCACCCAGAGGCGGAGCGCCCGCCGGGCTGACGCGCCGGCAGGAGCAGTGGGTGAACCTGTACCTGACCAAGGGCGAGTACGCACCCGAGTTCACGGAAGGGCGCGAATGGTATGCATGGGGGGCCGGCTACCTGCGCTACCGCCGTGTGTATGCGGGCGCGGACGAGACACGGTTGACCCAGAACCGTCGGCCCGCCGAAAGGGAATCGCGGGAGCCGATGACGGCTTGATCGGAACGGCGGGGCGGCGCCCTGCCGCTCCCTTGTTCAGAACGGATAGTGCCGAGGCGTCGTCTGCACCGTAATCCACCGCAGCTCCGTGAACGCTTCGACGCCGGCTCGCCCACCGAACCGCCCGTACCCTGACGACTTGACACCGCCAAACGGCATCTGCGCCTCGTCATGCACCGTCGGCCCGTTGACATGGCAGATCCCCGCCTCGATGCGCTGCGCCACGTTCCATGCGCGCGCCACGTCGCGGCCGAACACCGCTGAGGACAAACCGAACTCGTTGTCGTTGGCCACCGCCACGGCCTCTTCCACGCCGTTCACGCGCACGACCGCCTTCACCGGCCCGAAGGATTCTTCGCGGTAGATGGCCATCGCGGGCGTGACGTGGTCGAGCACGGTGGCGGGCATCAGCGTGTTCTGCGCCTTGCCGCCGCACACGAGCACGGCGCCCTTGGCGAGGGCATCGTCGATCAGGGCGTTGCAGCGTGTCACGGTGCTCATGTCGACGACCGAGCCCAGCACGACGGGGCCTTCGCGTGGGTCGCCGAGCGGCAACGCCTGTGCGCGGGCGGCGAACTTCGAGACGAACTCGTCGGCCACCGCGTTGTCGACCACGATGCGTTCGGTCGACATGCAGATCTGCCCCGAGTTGGCGAACGAGCCGAAGATGGCAGCGTTCACCGCCGCGTCGACGTCTGCGTCGTCCAGCACCACGAAGGGCGCCTTGCCGCCGAGTTCGAGCACGGCGGGTTTCAGGTACGTGGCGCAGGTCTGCGCGATGAGGCGACCCACGCGCGTGGAGCCGGTGAAGTTGACGCGCCGCACCGCGGGGTGCGCGACCATCGCTTCGACCACGGCGCCCGCGTCGGCGGGCGCGTTGGTCACGAAGTTGACGGTGCCCTTGGGCAGGCCGGCCTCGGCCAGCGCTTCGATGATGAGCGCATGGGTCTCGGGGCACAGCTCGGAGCCCTTGAGCACGACGGTGTTGCCGCAGGCCAGCGGCGTGGCGATGGCGCGCGTGGCCAGGATCACGGGGGCGTTCCATGGCGCGATGCCCAGCACCACGCCGGCCGCCTGCCGCACGCCCATGGCGAGGCTGCCGGGCACGTCGGACGGAATGACTTCGCCCGCGATCTGCGTGGTGAGCGATGCGGCCTCGGTGAGGATGCCGGCCGCCAGGTGCACGTTGAAGCCGGCCCACAGCGCCGAGGCACCGGTTTCACGCGCCATGGCCTGCACGAAGGCGTCGGCGCGCGCTTCGAGCGCGTGCGCGGCCTTGAGCAGCAGGGCGCGGCGTTCGTTGGGGCCGGTCTGCGACCAGGTGGCGAAGGCGCGTTGCGCGGCGTCGATGGCGGCGACCGCGTCGGCGGGCGTGGCGGCGGGGGCGCGCGTGGCGATGCCGCCGTCCAGCGGGTTGCGGCGCTCGAAGGTGGCGCCGCCGGTGGCCGCGCGGCGTTCGCCGTCGATGAGCATGGAGATGTCGGTCATGGGTGTCCTTTGCAAGAAAGAAAGAGGAAGAGGGGTGTTCAGGCCACGCCCAGGTAGGCCTGGCGCACGGCGTCGGAATGCAGCAGCGCCTGCGCTTTGCCCGAGGCGACGACGCGCCCGCGCTCGAGCACGTAGCCGCGGTCGGCGGCCTGCAAGGCCTTGCGCACGTTCTGCTCGACCATGAGCACGGTCACGCCCTGGTCGGCGATGCGGCGCACGATGGCGAGCAGCTCGTCGACCATGCGCGGCGCCAGGCCGAGCGAGGGCTCGTCGAGCATCAGCAGGCGCGGCCCGCTCATCAAGGCGCGTGCCACGGCGACCATCTGCTGCTCGCCGCCGCTCATGGTGCCGGCGAGCTGCGTGGCGCGTTCCTTCAGGCGCGGAAAGTCGTCGAAGGCGCGCGCGAGGCGCTCGGCGCGCAGCCGCGCGGGAATGAGCCAGCCGCCGAGTTCGAGGTTCTCGGTGACGGTCATCTGCGGGAACAGCTGGCGGCCCTCGGCCACCAGTGCCAGGCCGCGCCGCACGCAGGCGGTGGCATCGGCGGACGGCAGCGCCGCACCGTCGAGCACCGCATCGCCCGTGCGCGGCAGCAGCCCCGCGAGGGCCTTGAGCAGCGTGGTCTTGCCCGCGCCGTTGGGCCCGAGCACGACGGTGACGCCGGGCGTCACGTCGAGGTCCAGGCCCTGGATGACCCGGAAGCCGTGGTAGCCGGCCGCAAGCCTGCGCACAGTGAGTTGCGTGCCGCTCATGCCGTGGCCTCCATCTCGTCGCCCAGGTAGGCCTCGACCACCTCGGCATTGCGCACGACCTCGGCCGGCGTGCCGTCGGCGATCTTGCGGCCCTGGTGCAGCACCAGCACGCGCTCGACGTACTTCAGCAGCGTGGTCACCGCATGTTCGATCCACACGACGGCGAGGCCGTGGTCGTCGCGCAGGCGGCGGATGCGCCGTGCCATGGCATCGACCTCCGCCTCGGTGAGGCCGGCCGCCACTTCGTCGAGCAGCAGCACGCGCGGCCGGGTGCCGAGCGCCATGCCGATCTCGAGCAGCCGCTGTTGCGAGGGCGTGACGTCGGCCGCGATCTGCGTGGCGAGGCCGCTTAGGCCCAGCATGTCGAGAATCTCGCCGGTGCTGCCCAGCCCTGCGATGGGCGCGCGGCGGCGCCCCGCGAACTGCATGCCGAAGCGCACGTTGTCTTCGAGCGTCATGTCGGCCATCACGCGCGGGGTCTGGAAGGTGCGCGCGATGCCGTGCGCGGCGTACAGGTGCGGACCGCGCCGTGTGAGGTCGATATCGCCTTCCACCAGCAGCCGGCCCGAGGTCGGCATGACCACGCCCGAGATCGCATTGAAGAAGGTCGTCTTGCCCGCGCCGTTGGGGCCGATGATGCCGACCAGCTCGCCCGCATGCAGCGTGGCGCTCACCGCGTCGACGGCGGTGAGCCCGCCGAAGCGCACCGTGAGGTCGCGGGCTTCGAGAAGTGGCGTGGCCTTCATGGTGCGTGCCTCCGCAACGCTGCCGCCTTGCGTTGCCACAGCGACGCGAGGCCGTTGGGAAGGTACATCACGCACAGGATCAGCAGCAGCCCCAGCACCATCATGTAGCCGTAGGGCAGCTGCAGCCGCAGCGTCTCCGAGAGCAGGCTGAACACGATGGCCGCGGCCACCGGTCCGCCGATGCTGGCGGCCCCGCCGATCATCGCGATCAGCACGGTCTGGAAGCCGATGAAGGGGCTGAACACGGCGGCCGGTTCGATGTAGGTCCAGCGCACGGCCATCGCAGCGCCCACCGCGCCGGCGAAGGCGGCGGTGAGCGCAAAGCCGGCGATCTTCACGCGGCGCGTGTCCACGCCCAGCGTCTGCGCCCGCTGCTCGTCGGCGCCGATGCCGGCCAGCGCCAGGCCGAAGCGGCTGCGCTTCACGAGCAGCGCGGTGGCAATGGCCGCGCCCGCAATCGCCAGCACCGTGAGGTACACCGTCTCGTTCGACGGCACCACCGTGAGCACGCGGCCCACGGTGCCAGAGACCTGCTTCTCGACGAAGGTGACGGCATGGCGGATCAGCTCGGTCATGCCGAAGGTCAGCACGGCGAAGTAGGTGCCGCGCAGGTGCAGCACGGCCGCACCCATCAGCACCGCCACCGCGCTCGCGATGGCCGCGCCGCTCAGGATCACCAATGGCCAGGGCAGCACCTCGAGCAGCGTGGCGCTCGCATACGCGCCCAGGCCGAAGAAGGCCGAGGTGGCCAGCGACAGGTAGCGCGTGGCACCGCAGAACAGCGACCAGCTCGTGGCCAGCGCGATGTACATCAGGCAGCCGAGCGCCACCGACGCGATGAACTCGCTCGCGACCCACGGCACGGCGGCCGCCAGCACGAGGCCGATGCAAAGCACCCACCACGGTTTGTTTTGAAAGAGGGAAATCATCTTCTGGAGAACAGTCCGTTGGGCCGCCAGATCAGCACGCCGATGAACACGGCGTACGACAGCAGCATCTTGAGCGAAGGGCTCGTGTAGTGCATGCCCAGCGCTTCGACCACGCCCAGCAGCAGGCCGCCGACGAGGCTGCCCGCGATGCTGCCGAAGCCGCCGAGGGTTATGACGATCAGCGCCGTCACGGTGTAGGGCTCGCCCATCGAGGGCGAGATCTCGTAGGTCATCGACAGCAGCGCACCGGCCACGCCTGACAGGCCCAGGCCGATGCCGAACATCAGCGGGTGCAGCCGCCTGGTGTTGATGCCCACCAGCTGCGCGCCGGTCGGCGACTGCATCAGCGCGCGCACCGCCTTGCCCAGTAGCGTGAGCTTGAGCAGCGCGATGAGCACGAGGCTCAGCGCCAGCGCCACGCCGAACAGCACCAGCTTGTTGGCGGTGAAGCGCATCTCGCCCAGCTGTACCGGTTCGGCCAGGTAGTCGTAGCCGCGCAGGTCGCCGCCCCACACGAGCAGGGCGGTGTTCTGCACGAAGAACATCAGGCCGAAGCCGACCATCAGGCTGCGCGCCTCGAACACGTCGACGTTCGGCACGCGCGCCGCCACCTGCCGGAAGCACAGCCAGTGCACCGCCATGCCCAATGCCATCAGCAGCACGAAGGCCACCGGCATGAACACCAGCGGCGAGATGCCCAGCGCCGTGTGCGCCCACCAGGTGAGAAAGGCACCGAGCATCAAAAACTCGCCGTGCGAGATGTTCATGATGCGCATCAGCCCGTACTGCAGGTTCAGTCCGATGGCCACCAGCGCGTAGATGCCGCCCGTGATCAATCCGCCGGCCAGGAGCTCGGCCCATCCAGAGAACGACACGCTGTTATTTCCAGGCCGGTTTCGGCATCAGTTGCGCGGTGGCGCGGTCTTTGGGCCACACCACTTCGAAGTCGCCGCCCTGCCACTGCGACACGGTGCCGGGGATCGACGCGTTCTCGCTGCCCTCGAAGCGGATTGGCCCGAGGATGGTCTTGAACTCGTTCTTCGCGATCTGCTCGCGCAGCGCCTTGCGATCGAGGCCCACTTTCTCCACCGCCTGCTGCAGGATCTGCAGGCCGGCCCACGCGTGGCCGCTGGCCCAGCGGTCGGGTTCCTTGCCGAACTTCTTCGTGTGCGCGTCGAAGTAGGCCTTGGCCTCGGGGCTGGTCTTGCCGTTCCACGAGCCCATGCCGATCACGCCCTCGGTGTTGGCGGCCATCACGTTCTTGTAGAGCTGGAAAGCAGTGCCCACCGAGGCGTAGAAGTACTTCGGGTTGAAGCCCACTTCGCGCGCCTGCCGGCTCGCGAGGATGGTGTCCGGCGGGTAGGTGATGCCGATGAAGGCGTCGGGGTTCAGGTCCTTCATGGTGCGCAGCACGGGCGCGAGGTCTTTCACGCCCAGCGGGTAGCTCTTGCGGTCGAGCACCTGAATCTGCGTCTTCTTCAGCGCGTTGTTCAGCGCCGCGAAGTTCTCCAGGCCGAACAGGTCGTCCATGTAGACGATGGTGATGGTCTTCACGTTCTGCGCCACCAGCATGTCGACCAGCGCGCCCATCATCTTGTCGGGCTGCTGCAGCAGCGAGAAGAAGAAGGGCAGGCGCATGTCGATCAGCTTGCGCGACAGGGCGGTGGGCGCGAGCAGCGGGTAGCCGAAGCGGTTGGCCAGCGGCGCGACCGCGAAGTTGGCGCCCGACCCCCAGGGCGGCAGCACGAGATCGACCTTGTCGCTGCCCATGAGCTTCTCGAAGGTGCGCACGCAGGTCTCGGTCTCGCTGCGGTCGTCGTAGCCGATCAGCTCGATAGGCCGCTTCGTGCCCTCCACCGGCAGGCCGCCCGCGGCGTTGACCTGCTCGGCCCACAGCAGGTAGTTGGGTTCCTGGCTCACCTGCGCGCCCGCGGCCCAGGGGCCGGTGCGGGCGATGGCGTAGCCGATGCGAACGGGCGCGCTCTGCGCGAACAGCTGCGGCGCGACGGCGGCCGCGCCCAGCGCGGTGGCCGTGCCCTGAATCCAGTGGCGGCGGGTGGGGTGAAGCATGAGGGTCTCCTTCCGGGCGTCGGTATGCGCCCGCTGACCGGAATCGTAGAAACGCACGCCCTTTGCCGCTGTGCCCGCCGCGCACAAAGCACTTGACGCAGCGTGCAGGCGCCTAGTGGTTAACCCGCAAAGGCGAGGGCTTTGCGGGCACTCCACAATGCGCGGCATCCTGCTGCCGTGTTGCAATCTTTCGTCTTCACTGCTTTCGCCCCATGACCGCGTCCCTGCTCCTGTCCACCGACGCCATCCCGCCGAAGGAACGCGGGCCGCTGTGGTGCGAGTGGGTGTGGCGCCACTTCGGCGGCCTCGGCTCCGACCTGTACGGCGACAGCGATTTCGACGGCCACCTCGCGTCCTCGCACGCGGGCGACGTGATCCTCACGCGGCTCGAAGCGAACCGGCATCGCGTCTTGCGCACCCCGCAGATGGCGCGGCTGAGCGATGCGCCCTACCTGAAGATCGTCGCGCCCTGGCAGGGCTCGGCCGAGGTCACGCAGCGCGGGCGCGCGGCGGCGGTGCGCGCGGGCGGCTGGACGCTGTACGACACCACGCTCGACTACACCGTGGCCAACCCCGAGCGCAGCGACCACCTCATCGTGATGCTGCCGAAAGACCAGATCGCCTCGCCCGCGCTGCCGCTGGGCGACCTCGTGGCGCGGCGCATCGGCGGCGACAGCGGCATCTCGCGCGTGGCGCTGGAGACCATGCGCAACACCTACCTGGAGCTGCCCCACATGAGCGAGGCCGCCGCGCGCGGCGCGGGCGAGCTGCTGATCCAGTTGGTGCGCCTGTCGCTCATGGAGCTCGCGGGCCGCAGCACCGCCCAGACCCAGCGCGAGGCGCTGAAAGACCGCATCCACCGCCACGTGGCGCAGAACCTGCGCGACCCGGCGCTGTCGATCGACGGCATGGCGCTGGCCCTGCGTTGCAGCAAGCGCCTGTTGCACCAGGCCTTCGCGGGCGACGACGACACGCTCACCGGCTACATCCAGCACCAGCGGCTGGCCGCCAGCATCCGCGACCTGATCGACCCCGCGAACGCCTCACGCTCCATCACCGACATCGCGCTGGGCGCGGGCTTCGGCAACCTCTCGCACTTCAGCCGCGTGTTCCGCGCGCACACGGGCGGCAGCCCGAGCGAGTTCAGGCGGCAGGCGATGGTGCCGCGCTGACGATGCGCGCGTGCGCGATGTGCGCCGCGCCGGCCGGCTGCAGGCCGTTGCGCCCGGTCGGGTCGTAGCGCGCCAGTGCTGCGTGGCCGTCGATGTCTTCGAGCAGATCGAGTCCGGTGCCGCGCAGCAGCGCCGCCAGCGTCTTCGGATCGAAGCCCGACAGGAACTCTTCGCCGACCGAGGCCACGTCGCTGCGCAGCTTCTGGAAGGCCTCGGTGCCGGAGGGGCCCGCGTGCAGCGTGGCCTCGTCGATGTAGGTGAAGACCAGTTCGCTGCCGGGCGCCGCGCAGGTGGCGATGTCGCGCAGCGCGGCAAGGTTGGCCTCGCGCGTCAGGTACACCGTCACGCCGAGCCACGAGAAGAAGGTCGGCTGCGCGGCGTTGAAGGGCGAACGCGCGAGCGCCGCGCCGAGGCTCTCGGCCGACAGGTCCGCTTCGACGAAATACACCGATGCGGACGGTGCCACGCCGCAGGCCGCGAGGCGCTGGCGCTTCAACGGCTGCGTGGCCGGGTGATCGACCTCGTAGATGGCCAGGCCCTGCGCCCACTCGGGGATGCGGCACACGAAGCTGTCGAAGCCGGCGCCGATCAGCACGTACTGGGCGACGCCGCGCGCGACTGCGTCCTTCAGCGCGTCTTCCGTGTAGCGCGAACGCAGGATCACGTCGGGGTAGGCAGCGTTGGCGCGCATCGCGTCGTCGAGCGCTGTGTCGGGTGAGTCCGTCGAGGTGGCGTCGCGCCGTGCCAGCGCGCGTTCCAGGAACGCGACGCGCACGCTGTCGGGCACCAGGCGCTCGCCCCACGGGTCGTCCAGCAGCGGCGCAGGCGCGCTGCGCGAATGGATGGAGCGCATGAGCGCGGTGGCGAGGGCGGTGCGGCTGGCTTGCGAAGAAGGATTCAAGGGCGGGGCTCCAGTGGTGCGAGGGCGCGAAGTTTCAACCCGCACGAGGCGTCTGTACAGTGCATTGTTCAAAGCAATGACCTGCACGAAATGAATTCCATGGACCTGAACCTGCTGGCCGCACTCGACGCGCTGCTGAGCACCGGCAGCGTGAGCGCGGCGGCCGAGCGCATGCATCTGAGCGCGCCGGCCATGAGCCACACGCTCGCGCGCATCCGCGAGGCGCTGGGCGATCCGATCCTCGTGCGGGCTGGCCGCAAGCTGGTGCCGACGCCGCGCGCGGTGGCGCTGCGCGATCCGGTGCGCCGCCTGATCGCCGACGCGCGCCTGCTGATGCAGCCCGACGGCGGCGTGCCGCTGTCGCGTGTGACGCGCGAGTTCACGGTGCGCGCGCCCGAAGGCATGGGCATCGTCTACGGCGCGACCTTGCTGGCCGCGCTGCGGCGCGACATGCCGTTGGCGCGCCTGCGCTTCGTGCCCGAAAGCGACAGCGATGCGATGGCCCTGCGCGAAGGGCGCATCGATCTCGACGTGGGCACGCTGCCCGACCGAGGGCCGGAGACGCAGACCGCGTTGCTGTACGAGCAACGCATCGTCGGCGTGGTCGGGGCGGGGCACGAACTGCTCAAGGCGCGCGTCACGCCCAAGCGCCTGGCGGCCCAGCAGCATGTCGCGGTCACGCGGCGTGCCAGGTCGGTCGAGCCCCTCGACAGCCTGCTCGCGGCACAAGGCTGCGCGCGGCAGATTGCATTGACCGTGCCCAGCGCCTATGGCGCGCTGATGGCCGCCGCGCGCTCGTCGCTGGTGGCCTGCGTGCCCGAGCCGCTGGCACGCACCGTGGCCGCGAGCCTCGGCCTGGCGATGTTCAAGCTGCCGGTGGCCGTGCCGCCCGAGCAGGTGCTGCAGGCCTGGCATCCGCGCGATGAGGTGGACCCGGCGCACCGTTGTCTTCGCGATGCGGTGGCGGCCGTGTCGAGAGACGCGCGCTTCGGTCCGCTCACGGGCCGCGACGCGCAGGCCCCGATGCGCGGGCGCGCACTGGCCGCACACCGCGCGCTGCTTGCAGAGTTGCCATGAATGCTTAAGCAGCGCTTGTGTAGAAGCGGGCATCAAACTTAAATCTTCTTGGTTAACTGGTTTTGCAACGAGCGTTGCCGGCTCAAAAAAAAGATGCGTTAACGCATGCGAAGCCTCGAGAGCGACGCTTCCCGCTGGTATGGTCGTGCGCGCAATTCAGCTCCACGCCATCACGCCCGTTGTCGACGCATTGGGTACTTGCTTCACATGCCCCTTCGTCACGACCGCATCTTTCCGCGCTACGCGTTCTACTGTGTGCTGGCCGGCCTGGCCGCGATCTATGTCTTCTGCGCCATGGTGCTGGTGCCGGCCAAGATCTACATCCTTCCGTACCTCATCACGCCGGACTTCGTGCGCTACAAGGGCGCCTTCTTCGTGCTGGTGCTGGCGATCCCGGCCGCGATCTACCTGATCTGCTGGAAGGGCAGCGACTTCTTCGCGTGGCTGCGCACCCCGCAGGTGCTGACGCTGACCGCGCACGGCCTGCAGCTGGGCACGCAGACGGTTGCCTTCGCCGACGTGACGCGGCTGCGCCATCGCCACAACCGCAACCACCTGCTGCTCACCACCCGCGACGGCCAGACGCTGCGCCTGCGGCTCGACCTGTGGGACGACCCGTACGCACTGGTCGCTGAGGTGGAAGAAGCCGTGGGCGAGGTGCTGCGGCACGACGTCGAGCGGCGCCTGCATGCGGGCGACACCGTGCCCTTCGGCGCACTGGCACTGAATGCCGAAGGGCTGGTGCACAAGGGCCAGCTCATCGCGTGGTCGAGCATCGACACCATCCGCACGCAGTCGGACGCCGAAGCGATGGACGTCGACGAGCACCTGCTCATCGTTGCCAACGGCAAGACCCGCAAGATCGATCGCTCGAAGATCGACAACGAGCCGGTGCTGATGAGCTGCCTCATGCAACGCCTGCCGTCGGCTTGAGCTCCTCTTCTTCTTTTTCTTTTTTCAATCTCCAAAGTACAGCGACTCCAAAATGGAAATCTACAGCTCCGCCAGCCAACAGGAAAAGACCCGCCAGGACCGCCCCGTCTTCTACTCCCGCACACGGCTGATCGCCGGTGCCACGCTCTGGGTGGTGGTCGCGGTCGTGCTGGCCGTGCTGTGCATCCGCGCGCAGGACAAGAACATCGGCATCCTCATCGCAGCGGGCTTCGGCCTGCTGGCCGCGTGGCTGGCCGTCAAGTGCATCCGTACGCTGGCCAACATCGCAACGCCCGCCTTCGTCATCGGCCGCCAGGGCCTGACCTTCGAGAACGGCCTGCTGCTGCCGTGGCACAACATCGTCGAGAACACCTGGGTCAACCAGGACTACATGGGCATTCCCATCGGCAAGCAGATCCAGATCAAGACCGACCTGCCCAAGCCGAAGGCCCGCGTGCTGCGCCGCGCGACCGCGCTGGAGATTTCGGGCGACGAGTACCTCGCCTTGTGCGACGCTTACGCGGCGTGACGGGCAACAACCGGGGCGTTTGAGCAGCCCGGCGCCTGCTGGTAGGCTGGCGGGCCGCCATCCTCCGGGCTCGCTTTCGCGGGCCCCACGCGCATGAACGCCTCTCACCGCCGGCCGGTTCCGCTGAACAAGGCCTACCGTCTCCTGAACCACGGACCCACCGTCCTCGTGAGCGCCGCGCACGACGGGCGGCGCAACATCATGGCCGCGGCCTGGGCGATGCCGCTGGACTTCGATCCGCCCAAGGTGGCGGTGGTGCTCGACAAGAGCACCTGGACGCGCGTGCTGCTCGAAGGCGCGGGCACCTTTGCACTGCAGGTGCCCACGCGCGCGCAGCTCGACCTGACCGAGGCCCTGGGCAACAGCTCGGGCCGCGAGATCGCCGAGCGCGACGGCAGCGACAAGTTCGCCGCCTACGGCCTCTCGACCTTCGCGGGCGAGGCCACCGGCGTGCCGCTGCTCGAAGGCTGCGCGGCCTGGCTCGAATGCCGGCTGCTGCCCGAGCCGCCTATCCAGCAGCGCTACGACCTGTTCCTGGGCGAGGTGATCGCGGCGCAGGCCGATGCGCGCGTGTTCTCCGAAGGGCGCTGGCATTTCGAAGGACACGACGAGCTGCGCACCCTGCACCACGTGGCGGGCGGGCACTTCATCGTCGACGGCGAGGCGGTCGATGCGAAGGCGCTGCCGCGTTTGACACCGTAGCCTGCATGCCGGACCTGAACCAGATCATCACCGTCGTCGGCTACAGCCTCATGGGCCTGCTGGCGGCCATGATGGGTTCGCTGGGCCTGGCCGCGCTGTGGACCTGGCGCGACTGGCCCGGTGCCGACCGCCTGACCGGCCTGGCCGCGCGGCTGGCGATCCTCACGTGGATGGTCGGTGGCGTGATGCTGCTCGTCGGCGGGCTGGCGATGGCCGGGCTGGCGGCCTGGGTGATTTTCTGGGCGTCCAAGCCACTGCCGTCGACGGTGCTCGGTGTTGCGGGCTACGTGGCCTCGCGGGCCGTGCTCGTGGTCATGGCGGTGCTGCTGGTGCGCAAGGGCGGGCTGGTGCTCGCGGCCTGGTGGGGCGCGAGGAAAGAAGAGGGCGCGTCCGAAGCGCCCGGCGCTACAGCACGAAAGGAATGAAGCGCCGCGTGCCGCGCATGTACGCGCGGTAGTCGTCGCCGAAATGCGCGAGGCATTCCTTTTCGTCGCGCAGCGCCGTCAGGAACAGGAACAGCGTGGCCATCAGCACCAGCGCCAGCGTGAGCCAGGTGAACTGCTTGAGGAACGCGCCCCAGGCCAGCAGCATCAACGCCGTGTACATCGGGTGGCGGATGTAGCGGAAGGCGCCGGTGGTCACCAGCGCCGAGGTCTTTTCAAAGCCGTACAGGGCCGGGTCGTCGTTGCGCGCCTCGCTCGGCTTGCCCTGCGCCTTGAGCAGCCGCACCGCGTGGATCGGCAGCCAGATCGACAGCGCCAGCAGCACGCACGAGAGCAGCTGCGTGAACGAGAGCGGATCGACATGCCACACCGGCAGGTTCAGCACGATCAGCACCAGCATGCATTCCCACGCGAAGAAGCGGTAGAAGCCGTGCGAGCCGGGCTGGCTCAGCGGCCCGCGCGACACGTACAGCAGCGCGGCCGTGCCGGCGACGAAAAGGAAAAGCTGGAACCAGAAGAGCATGGCGGCCGAATTTACACGGCCCGCATGGCTCAGCCGGAGATCGAAAACCCGCCGTCGACCGGGATGGCGGTGCCGGTCACGTAGTCGGAGGCGGCGCTGGCCAGGAACACGGCCGTGCCCGCGATGTCCGAAGGCTGGCCCCAGCGGCCGGCGGCGGCGCGCGTCTTCACGCGCTCGTACAGGCCCGGGATCTGGGTGCGCGCACCGTCGGTCAGCTCGGTCTCGAACCAGCCCGGAAGGATGGCGTTGACCTGGATCTGGTCGGCCGCCCACGAGAGCGCGGTCGACTTGGTGAGCTGCACGATGCCGGCCTTGCTTGCGGCGTAGGCCGGCGCGTAGGGCGCGCCGAAGATCGACATCATCGAGCCGATGTTGATGATCTTGCCGCCGCCTGCCTTCTTGAGGTGCGGGTGCGCGGCGCGGCTGCACAGGAAGGCGCTGGTGAGGTTGGTGTCCATCACCTGGTGCCACTCGGCCAGCGCGAGCTGGTCGACGGGCTTGCGCACCGTGGTGCCGGCGTTGTTGACGAGGATGTCGAGGCGGCCGCAGCGCGCGGCGACCTCGTCGAAGGCCTTCTGCACCGAGGCTTCGTCGGTCACGTCGAGCGCGAGCGCGAAGCTGTCGCTGCCCAATGCCTTCAGCGATTCGACCGCGGCGGCCGACTTCTGCGCATTGCGCGCCGCGATGATGACGCGGGCGCCGGCTTTGGCGAGGCCCTGCGCCATGCCGAGGCCGATGCCGCCGTTGCCGCCGGTGACGAGCGCGACTTTTCCTGTGAGATCGAACATCAGGTGGAGCTTTGGGTGGTGGGTTTCTTGGAGACGAGCGTCAGGATATCGTAGCTCGCGACCAACTCGCCGAGCTGGTTGGTCACCTCCACGTCCCAGGCCACCACGCCCTGGCCCTGGCCGCTGGCGTCCTTCTTGTTGCGGTCGATCTTGCGCTTGCAGGTCAGGCGCGCCTGGATGGTGTCGCCGATGCCCACGGGCTTGACGAAGCGCAGCGTGTCCAGGCCGTAGTTGGCCAGCACGGGGCCGGGCGAAGGCGAGACGAACAGGCCCGCGGCCGCCGACAGCACGAAGTAGCCGTGCGCGATGCGCTTGCCGAAGGGCGAAGCCTTGGCCGCCTCTTCGTCGAAGTGCATGTAGAAGTAGTCGCCCGAGATGCCGCCGAAGGCGACGATGTCGGCCTCACCCACCGTGCGGCGGTGCGTGAGCAGCGAGTCGCCGATGCGCAGTTCTTCGAAGTAGCGGCGGAAGGGGTGCACCTCGCTCTCGCGCAGCGCGGCGCCGCGCACGTGCTCGCCGGTCACGGCCGCGAGCATGGTGGGCGAGCCCTGCAGCGCGGCGCGCTGCAGGTAGTGCTTCACGGCGCGCAGGCCGCCGAGCTCTTCGCCGCCGCCCGCGCGGCCCGGGCCGCCGTGCTTCAGCACCGGCAGCGGCGAGCCGTGGCCGGTCGATTCGGCGGCGGCCTCGCGGTCGAGCACCAGCAGGCGGCCGTGCCAGGCGGCAGCGACCGGAATCGCCTTGGCGGCGATGGCCGGGTCGCGCGTGACCAGCGTGCCCACGAGGCTGCCCTTGCCGCGCGCGGCCAGCGCCAGTGCTTCGTCGATGCCGTCGTAGGGCATGAGCGTGCTGACGGGGCCGAAGGCCTCGACGTCGTGCGCCGCATCGTGTTCGAGCGGCTTGCGGCTCAAGAGCAGCGTGGGCGCGAAGAACGCGCCTTCGCCCACACCGTCGCCCACGGGCGCGAAGCCGTCGCGCTCGCCGTACACCAGCTCCGCCCCCTGCAGCAGCGTGGCGACGCGCTCGGCCACGTCGGCCTGCTGGTCGCGCGAGGCGAGGGCGCCCATGCGCACGTCTTCGCGCGAGGGGTCGCCGATGACGGTCTTGGCCAGGCGGGCGCGCAGCTTCTCGGCCACCGCATCGAGATGCTGGCGCGGCACGATCGCGCGGCGGATGGCCGTGCACTTCTGGCCGGCCTTGATGGTCATCTCGCGCGCCACTTCCTTCACGAAGAGATCGAACTCCTCGTCGTCGGGCGTCACGTCGGGCGCGAGGATCGCGCAGTTCAGCGAGTCGGCCTCGGCATTGAACGGGATCGACTGGCGCACCAGGTTCGCGTTCACGCGCAGCTTGGCGGCCGTGTCGGCCGAGCCGGTGAAGGTGACCACGTCGGGCCCTTCGAGGCGGTCGAGCAGGTCGCCCGTGCTGCCGATCACGAGCTGCAGGCTGCCTTCGGGCAGGATGCCCGACTGCACGATGAGCTTCATCAGCGCCTCGGTGAGGTAGCTGGTGGCCGTGGCCGGCTTGCCGATGCAGGGCATGCCCGCCAGGAAGCTGGGCGCGAACTTCTCGAGCAGGCCCCATACCGGGAAGTTGAAGGCGTTGATGTGCACCGCCACGCCGCCGCGCGGCACCAGGATGTGCGTGCCCGCGAAGCCGCCCTTCTTGCCGAGCGGGAAGGCCGGGCCTTCGTGCACGAGGTTGCCCGAGGGCAGCTCGTTGGTGCCGATGCTGGCGTAGGCGCTGAGCGTGCCGGCGCCGCCTTCGATGTCGATCCAGCCGTCGGCGCGCGTGGCACCCGTGTGGGCCGACACGGCATACAGCGCTTCCTTGTTCGCGGCCAGGTACTTGGCCAGCGCCTTCAGGCGCTCGGCGCGCTGCTGGAAGTCGAGCTTCATGAGCGCGGGGATGCCGACGCGGCGCGCATGCGCCAGCGCCTCGGCGAAGTCGATGGCCTCGGCGTGCGTGCTCGCAACGGCCTGGCCGTTGACGGCGCTGCGCAGCGATTGGGCGGCTTGCTGGCCGATCCAGCGGCCGGCGATGTAGCTTTGAAGGGTGGTCATGGCGCGTGTCCTTTGAAGAGGGAAGGCGCAGCGGCGCGGTGCGCGCGCTGCGCGGGGGTCATTTCTTGTTGCCGATGCCCAGGTAGGTATCGATGATTCGCTGGTCGTGCAGCAGATCGCCGGCGTTGCCTTCGAGCGCCACCGCGCCCATTTCGAGCACATAGGCACGGTCGGCCACCTGCAGCGCGGCGCGGGCGTTCTGTTCCACCAGCAGCACCGACACGCCGTGCTTGCGCAGCTGCGACACCACACGCAGCACCTCGCGCACCACCAGCGGGGCCAGGCCCAGCGAGGGCTCGTCGAGCATCAGCAGGCGCGGGCGCGCCATGAGCGCGCGGCCGATGGCCAGCATCTGGCGCTCGCCGCCCGAAAGCGTGGAGGCCATCTGCGGGCGGCGCTCCTTCAGGCGCGGAAAGATCTCGAAGATCTCGTCCATGCGCGCACGCTGGTCGCGCTGGCCCTTGCGCCACTGGTAGAAGCCGCCGAGCAGCAGGTTGTCTTCGACCGACATTTCGCCGAACAGCTCGCGCCGTTCGGGCACCAGCGCCACGCCGCGCGCCACCATGGTCTCGACGCCGGGGCGCGCGATGCGCTCGCCGTCGAGCGACAGCTTGCCGCTCGACACCAGCAGGCCCATGGCCGCGCACAGCAGCGTGGTCTTGCCGGCGCCGTTGGGGCCGATCACGGTGACGATCTCGCCCTCGTTCACGTGCAGGCGCACGCTGTGCACCGCTTCGACGGTGCGGTAGGCGACGCAGAAGTCTTCCAGTTGAAGAATAGGATGGCTCATCGGGCGTCTTCCAGCAGTTCGTCGTCGGCGCCACCGAGGTAGGCCTCGAGCACGCGCGGGTTGGCCTGCACTTCGGCCGGCGTGCCGGTGGCGATCACGGTGCCGAACTCGAGCACGGTGATGCGGTCGGCGAGGTTCATCACGAACTCCATGTCGTGCTCCACCACGAGGATGCCCAGGCCTTCGGCGCGCAGCTGGCCCAGCAGCTCGGAGAGCGCGCGCTTTTCAAGGTGGCGCAGGCCGGCGGCGGGTTCGTCCAGCAGCAGCACCGAGGGCTGGCCGGCGAGCGCGCGTGCGATCTCGACCACGCGCTGCTGCCCCAGCGAGAGCGAGGCGGCCGGCGTGTCGGCATGCGCGCCGAGGCCGCAACGCTCGATCTGCTTGCGGGCTTCGGCCATCAGCGCAGCCTCTTCGGCGCGGTCCAGCCGCAGCATCGCGGCGAGCCAGCCGCGTTTCGCGCGCAGGTGCGCGCCGAGCGCCACGTTCTCGACCACGCTGCGCTGACCCAGCAGGCGCACGTGCTGGAAGGTGCGGCCCAGGCCGCGCGCCGCGAAGGCGCGCGAGGGGCGGCCCGACATGGCGTCGCCTTCGAGCCGCACCTCGCCCGAGCTGGGGTCGTCCACGCCCGAGATCATGTTGAAGAAGGTGCTCTTGCCTGCGCCATTGGGGCCGATCAGCGCGTGGATCTCGCCGGCCTTCAGCGTCATCGAGATGTCGTTGTTGGCGATGAGGCCGCCGAAGCGCTTGCTGACCGCGTCGGCCTGCAACAGCATCGTGCCCGCCGCCGGCAGCACGCGCTGCGCGAGCTGCGCCACCGGTGCTGCCGCGTTGGCGGCGGGCACCTTGGCCACCGGCCGCACCCAGCGGCTCACGAGCCGCGCCAGCGTGGGCCACAGGCCGTCCGCAAAGCGCTGCAGCACGAACAGCATCAAGAGGCCGAACACCACCACTTCGAAGTTGCCGCTGGTGCCCAGCAGCGCGGGCAGGATGTCCTGCAGCTTCTCCTTCAGCAGCGTGATCAGCGTGGCGCCGAGCACCGCGCCCCACAGGTGGCCCGCGCCGCCGACCACCGCCATGAACAGCATCTCGATGCCGATGTTGAGGTTGAAGGGCGTCGGGTTCACGAAGCGCTGCATGTGCGCGTAGAGCCAGCCCGACACCGCCGCCAGCAGCGCGGCCAGCACGAACAGCTTGATGCGGTGGCGCGCCGTGTCGACGCCCATCGACTCGGCCATGAGCCGGCCGCCCTTGAGTGCGCGGATGGCGCGGCCCTCGCGCGAGTCGAGCAGGTTGTGCAGCGCACACAGCGCCAGCAGCAGCACGGCCCAGATCACCACGCCGAGCGCGCGCGGCGAGGCCAGCGAGATGCCCGCCACCACCAGCGGCGGCACGCCCGTGATGCCGGTCTGGCCGCCCAGGAACTCCATGTTGCCGAGCAGGAAGTACAGGCTCAGGCCCCAGGCGATGGTGCACAGCGGCAGGTAGTGGCCCGACAGCTTGAGCGTGACCGCGCCGAGCGCCCAGGCCAGCGCGAAGGTCAGCACCAGCCCGAGCAGCAGGCCGAGCCACGGCACCAGCGCCGAACCGGCGATGCCGCCCAGCCAGCCCGCGGCCGTGGGCGAGGTGCAGATCCACGCGGTGGCATAGGCGCCCATGCCGACGAACGCGGCCTGGCCGAAGGAGGTCATGCCGCCCACGCCGGTCAGCATGACCAGCCCGGCGGCTACCAGCGCGTACAGGCCGATGTTGCTGAGCACTGCGACCGTGAAGTCGGGCAGCCAGCCCCAGGCCAGCGCGAGCGCCACGATGCACGCCAACGTGAGGGTGCGCGGCGTGACCAGCGGACGGCCCGCGTGTGCAGCCGTGGTGGAAGAAGTGGTGGGCGACGCGCTCATTCCTCGTCCTCCACATGATGGCTGCGCAGCGAACGCCACCACAGCACCGGAATGATCAAAGTGAACACCAGCACTTCCTTGTAGGCGCTGGCCCAGAATGAAGAGAAAGCCTCCAGCAGGCCGACCAGCAACGCGCCCGCGAGCGCCAGCGGGTAGCTCGCGAGCCCGCCGACGATGGCGGCCACGAAGCCCTTCAGTCCGATGAGAAAACCGGTGTCGTAATAGACCGTGGTGATCGGTGCGATCAGCAGCCCCGACACCGCGCCGATGAGTGCCGCGAGCGCAAAGCTCAGGTCGCCCGACAGCTCGGTGGGAATGCCCGAGAGCCGCGCGCCCACGCGGTTGATGGCGGTGGCGCGCAGCGCCTTGCCGACCATGGAGCGGCCGAAGAACCAGAACATCGCGATCACCAGCAGCAGCGTGACGCCCACCACGACGAGCGACTGGCCGCTCACGGGGATGCCGCCGATGTCGAAGCGCACGTCGGAGAACGGCGTGGTGCGCGAACCTTCGGCACCGAAGAAGAACAGGCCCAGGCCGACCAGCACGCCGTGCAGCGCGACCGAGACGATCAGCAGCATCAGCACCGTGGCGTCGGCCAGCGGGCGGTAGGCCAGGCGATAGAGCAGCGGCCCCAGCGGCGCGATCAGCACCAGCGTGGTCACCGCCTGCATCGTCATCGACGTGGGCTTGAGGCCCAGCACCAGCACCGCGGCGATCGCCGGGAAGGCGACGCACCAGGTGAAGGCCGAGCGCCAGTCGATGGTCGCGCCGCGCTTCCAGCGCCACACCTCCACGGCCAGCGCCATGACGCCCAACGCCACCAGCAGCCACAGCGTGGCCGGCGTGCGCCCGCCCTGCAGCGCCGCCATCGAGAGCGCACCGAAGGCGACGAACTCGCCCTGCGGAATGAAGATCACGCGCGTGACCGAAAACACCAGCACCAGCGCGAGCGCCATCAGTCCGTAGACCGCGCCGTTCACGATGCCGTCCTGCCCCAGCAACAGGGCAATCTGCAAGTCCATAAAACAACCTTCGGGCGTCGCCCGTGATTCAGATCAGGAACACCGAGGAACCGGCTTTGCCGGGCCTCAGGTGTTGCCCCCGGTAGGGGGTTGGAGAAGCGACACGAAGTGCGCGAAGCCTGGGGGCGAGTTCAGTGCTTCAGGGCTGGAATTTCCAGGCGCCGTTTTCGATCTTCACCATCACGCGCGCGCGTTGGTCCAGGCCCAGGTGGTCGGCCGCGGTCATGTTGAACACGCCGTGCGCGCCCGACACGTCCTTGGTCTGCTCGAGCGCATCGCGCAGGGCGGCGCGGAACTCGGGCGTGCCCGGCTGGGCCTTCTTCAGCGCGACCGGCACGGCCGAGCTCATCAGCAGGCCCGCGTCCCAGGCGTGCGCGCCGAAGGTCGAGACCGTGCCCTTGCCGTAGGCGGCTTCATAGGCGGCGACGTAGGCGAGCGCAGACTTCTTCACCGGGTTGCTGGCGGGCAGCTGGTCGGCCACGAGCACCGGGCCGGCCGGCAGGAAGGTGCCGTCCACGTCCTTGCCGCCCACGCGCAGGAAGTCGGCGTTGGCCACGCCGTGCGTCTGGTACATCTTGCCGGTGTAGCCACGCTCCTTGAGCGTCTTCTGCGGCAGCGCGGCCGGCGTGCCGGAGCCGGCCACCAGCACCGCGTCGGGCTTGGCCGACATGAGCTTCAGCGCCTGGCCGGTGACCGAGGTGTCGGAGCGCGCATAGCGTTCGTTGGCCACGATCTTGATCTTCTTCAGGTCGGCGGCTTTGGCGAACTCCTGCGACCAGCCTTCGCCGTACGCGTCGGAGAAACCGATGAAGCCGACGGTCTTCACGCCGTTGGCGGCCATGTGCTCGGCGATGGCCAGCGACATCATGATGTCGTTCTGCGGCGTCTTGAAGACCCACTTCTTCTTGGCGTCCATCGGCTCGATGATGCGGGCCGAGGCGGCCACCGAGATCATCGGCGTCTGTGCCTCGCTGGCCACGTCGATCATCGCGAGCGAGGCCGGCGTGGTGGTCGAGCCCAGGATCACGTCGACCTTGTTCTCGGCGATCAGCTTGCGCGTGTTGTTCACGGCGGCCGTGGTGTCGGAGGCATCGTCCAGCACGATGTAGTTGATCTTCTGCCCGCCGATCGTCTTGGGCATCAGCGCGATGGTGTTCTTCTCGGGAATGCCGAGCGACGCCGCCGGCCCGGTGGCCGAGATGGTCACGCCGACATTGACGTCGGCCCAGGCCGAGAGGGCCGTGGCGCACAGGGCGGCGATCAGCAGGGGCTTGAAGAATTTCATGGTTGGTTTGTCTCCGGGTTGAAAGGGGAAAGGCCGAGGAAAAAGCCGTGCGTTCAACGCTCGTCGAAGGACAGCGTGACGCGTTCGGTCAGGGGGTGGGCCTGGCAGGTCAGCACGAATCCCGCGGCCACCTCATTCTTGTCGAGTGCGAAGTTTCTTTCCATGCGGACTTCCCCGTCCACGCACTTCGCGCGGCAGGTGCCGCACACGCCCGAGGTGCACGAGAACGGCACCTCGAGCCCGGCCGCCGACGCCGCATCGAGGATGCTGGGCTGGCCCTCGGTGTAGGTGATCTCGCGCTGCAGGCCGTCGCGCACGATGGTCACGCGCGCCTGCTTGGCGTCGCCCGGCTGCGCCTCGTGCACCACCGCGCCGACCTGGCTGGCCGAAGGCAGCGCGACGCCGAAGCGCTCGATGTGGATGCGGTCCTCGGGCACGCCCGCGGCGAGCAGCGCGGCCTCGGCCTCGTCGTTCATCTGGAACGGGCCGCACACGTACACGTGGTCGATCTGTGCGGCGGGCACCACCGAGGCCAGGAACTCGCCGATCTTCTCGCGGTTCATCACGCCGAAGCCCAGCGGCGAATCGGTGTGCTCGTCGGAGAACACGTGCTGCAGCACGAGCCGCGTCATGTAGCGATTCTTCAGGTCCTCGATCTCTTCCTTGAACATCGTGGACTGCAGCTGGCGGTTGCCGTAGATCAGCGTGAAGCGGCTCTTGGGCTCGCGCGCCAGCACGGTCTTCATGATCGACAGGATCGGCGTGATGCCGCTGCCGCCGGCGATGCCGACGTGGTGGCGCGCGGCCTCGGGCTCGATGGGCACGAAGAAGCGGCCTTGCGGCGCCATCACCTGCAGGCTGTCGCCGGGTTGCAGGTGGGCGTTGATCCAGTTGGAGAACACGCCGCCGCGCACCTTGCGCACGCCGACGCGCAGCTCGCCGTCGTCGAGGCCGGCGCAGATCGAATAGGAACGGCGCAGGTCCTGGCCGTCGATGTCATGGCGCAGCGTGAGGTACTGGCCCTGCGTGAAGCCGAAGACTTCGCGCAGCGCGGGCGGCACCTCGAACGAGACGATGACGGCCTCGTGCGTGTCGGGCTCGATGGCCTTCACGCGCAGGGGGTGGAAGAGGGTGCTCATCGTGGGCGTGCCTCAGATAGGCTTGAAATGTTCGAAGGGTTCGCGGCAGGCCATGCAGCGGTACAGGGCCTTGCAGGCGGTGGAGCCGAAAGCCGACAGGCGCTCGGTGCGCTCGCTCGCGCAGCGCGGGCAGGCGATGCGCTCGCCGGCCATGCGACCGAAGAGCTTGATCGGCACGGCGGTGTTGGAGGCCTGCTCGGGCGTGAGGTGCGCGGGCGGCGCGATGCCGTAGGCCTTGAGCTTGTCGCGGCCTTCGTCGCTGATCCAGTCGCTGGTCCAGGCGGGTGCGCGGCGCAGCGTGGCGCGCGCGCGGCCGAGGCCTGCGTTCTCGATGGCGGCCAGCACGTCGTGCTCGATGGCTTCGGTGGCGGGGCAGCCGGAGTAGGTCGGCGTGAGCACGATCTCCAGGCCGTCGTCGTGCTCGATCACCTCGCGCACGATGCCCAGGTCGCAGACCGACACGGCCGGCACCTCGGGGTCGGGCACCGAATGGAGCACGGCCCACGCCGCATCGACACGCGACGCCACGGCGTTCATCACCACACGCCTCCGGGGAAGCTGCGCTGCAGGTGCTGCATCTCGGCCAGGATGTAGCCCATGTGCTCGCTGTGCACGCCATGCTTGCCGGTGCTGCGGAAGGCGGCTTCCTTCGGCATGGCGAGGCCGGCGGCGTCGAGCACCTGCTGCATCTCGGCCAGCCACGGCTCGCGCAGTTCGCTCCAGGCCGGGCCGAGGCCGCTGGCACTGGCCTGCGCATCGACGTCGTCGCTGTCGAACAGCTCGGGCACGTAGAGCCACAGCTGCTTGAGCGCCTTCTCGGTGCGGCGGCGCGATTCGTCGGTGCCGTCGCCCAGGCGCACAACCCAGTCGGCCGAGTGCTGCTGGTGGTAGCGCGCTTCCTTCAGCGCCTTGCCGGCGATGGCGGCCACCTCGGCGTCGCTCGACGCGGCCAGGCGCTGCCACAGCAGCTTGAGCAGCGTGGCGACCATGGTGTTGCGCAGCACGGCAAAGGCGAAGTCGCCGCGCGGCAGCTCGACCAGCGTGAGGTTGAAGTAATCGCGTTCGTCGCGCAGGTAGGCGAGCTGGTCTTCGTCGTGCGCGCGGCCGGCGCCTTCGAGCTGGCCGGCGTGCGTGAGCACGGCGCGGGCCTGGCCGACGAGGTCGAGCGCGATGTTGGCCATCGCGATGTCTTCTTCGAGCACCGGTGCGTGGCCGCACCATTCGCCCAGGCGCTGCGCGAGCACCAGGCAGGTGTCGCCGATGCGCAGCAGGTAGTGCACGGCGGGCGTGCGGTTCAGTTCGATCGAGGCTTGCATGGCGTGCCGCTCGCTCACATGTGGTCCACGGACTTGGGCAGCGCGTAGAAGGTGGGGTGGCGGTACACCTTGTCTTCGGCCGGGTCGAAGAACATGTCCTTGTCGCCCGGGTCGCTGGCCACGATCTGGTCGGAGCGCACCACCCAGATGCTGCTGCCTTCCTGGCGGCGCGTGTAGACGTCGCGCGCCATCTGGATCGCCATCTTCGGATCGGCCGCGTGCAGGCTGCCGCAGTGCTTGTGGTCCAGGCCGGCCTTGCTGCGCACGAACACTTCCCACAGGGGCCACTCTTGCTTCACTTCGGTGCTCATGCTGCTTCCTTCAAAGGTTGTTTGTTGGCGTGGGCCATTGCGGCTTCGCGCACCCAGGCGCCGTCGTCCCAGGCATCGACCCGGGCCTGCAGGCGTTCGCGGTTGCAGGGGCCGTCGCCGGCGATCACGCGCCAGAACTCGCTCCAGTCGATGACGCCGAAGTCGTGCGCCTGGCGTTCCTCGTTCCACTTGAGGTCGGGGTCGGGCAGCGTCACGCCGAGGATCGCGGCCTGCTCGACGGTGGCGTCGATGAACTTCTGGCGCAGCTCGTCGTTGCTGAAGCGCTTGATGCCCCAGCGCATCGACTGCGCCGAGTTGGGCGACTGGTCGTCCGGCGGGCCGAACATCATGATCGAGGGCCACCACCAGCGGTTGACCGCGTCCTGCACCATCGCCTTCTGCGCGTCGGTGCCCTGCTTCATCATCGTCAGCAGTGCTTCGTAGCCCTGGCGCTGGTGAAAGCTCTCTTCGCGGCAGATGCGGATCATGGCGCGCGCGTACGGTGCGTACGAGCAGCGGCAGATCGGCACCTGGTTCATGATGGCCGCGCCGTCGACCAGCCAGCCGATGGTGCCCATGTCGGCCCAGCTGAGCGTGGGGTAGTTGAAGATCGAGCTGTACTTGGCCTTGCCCGTGTGCAGCGCGTCGAACATCTGGTCGCGCGAGGTGCCCAGCGTTTCGGCGGCGGCGTACAGGTACAGGCCGTGGCCGCCTTCGTCCTGCACCTTGGCCAAGAGGATGGCCTTGCGCTTGAGCGTGGGCGCGCGGCTGATCCAGTTGCCCTCGGGCAGCATGCCGACGATTTCCGAATGCGCGTGCTGGCTGATCTGGCGCACCAGCGTCTTGCGGTAGTGCTCGGGCATCCAGTCTTTCGCCTCGATGAAGTCGCCGGCGTCGATGCGCGCGTCGAAGCGTTCCTCGAGACGCAGCTCGTCGGCGGAGCGCACGGCCTTCTGCTTGCCGTCGCCTGCGTCCTTGCCCATCGTGTCCATGGCCTGGGTGTACATGTGCGTGTCCTTTCGGTGCGGTGTGTGGGGGCGCGCGGGCGCTCAGCGCGGGCGCGTGTCGACGACGCGCCGGGCCTTGCCGGTCTGCGTGCGTTCCATTTCGTCGGGGCCGTGCACGACCACGCGGGTGGAGATGCCGATGAGCGTCTTCACGCGGTGCTGCACCCACTCGGAGATGGCGTTGCGGTCGGCCGCGGCGGCTTCGTGCGGCGTGAGTTCGCAGTGCACCTCGACCTGGTCGAGCAGGCCTTCGCGGCTCACGCGCACCTGGTACAGGCCGGTGAGGGCGCTGTGCGCGAGCACGATCTCTTCCACCTGCGTGGGGAAGACGTTCACGCCGCGGATGATCATCATGTCGTCGCTGCGCCCGACGATCTTGCCCATGCGGCGGAACGACCGCGAGGTGGGCGGCAGCAGGCGCGTGAGGTCGCGCGTGCGGTAGCGCACGATGGGCATCGCTTCCTTGCTCAGCGAGGTGAAGACGAGTTCGCCTTCTTCGCCGTCGGCCTTCAGCTCGCCCGTTTCGGGGTCGATGATCTCGGGGTAGAAGTGGTCTTCCCAGATCACCGGGCCGTCCTTGCTCTCGACGCATTCGCTGGCCACGCCCGGGCCCATCACTTCGGAGAGGCCGTAGATGTCGACGGCGTCGATGCCGGCGCGGGTCTCGATGTCGCGGCGCATGGCTTCGGTCCACGGCTCGGCACCGAAGATGCCGACCTTGAGCGAGCTGTCTTTCGCATCGAGGCCCTGGCGCTCGAACTGCTCGATGATCACCTGCATGTAGCTGGGCGTGACCATGATGATGTCGGGCTTGAAGTCCTGGATGAGCTGCACCTGCTTCTCGGTCTGGCCGCCCGACATCGGGATGACGGTGCAGCCGGCGCGCTCGGCGCCGTAGTGCGCGCCCAGGCCGCCGGTGAAGAGGCCGTAGCCGTAGGCGACGTGGATGATGTCGCCGGGCCGTCCGCCCGCGGCGCGGATCGAGCGCGCGACCAGGTCGGCCCAGGTGTCGATGTCGTTCTTGGTGTAGCCCACCACGGTCGGCTTGCCGGTGGTGCCCGACGACGCGTGGATGCGCGCCACCTGCGTGCGCGGCACGGCGAACATGCCGAAGGGGTAGTTGTCGCGCAGGTCAGTCTTCACCGTGAACGGGAATTTCGACAGGTCGGCCAGCGACTTCAGGTCGTCGGGGTGCACGCCCTTGGCATCGAAGGCCTGGCGGTAGTGCGGCACGTGGTCGTAGGCGTTGCGCAGCGTGGCGCGCAGGCGCGTGAGCTGCAGTGCGGCGATCTCGTCGCGGCTGGCGGTTTCGATCGGGTCGAGGTCGCCGGGGGTGGGGCGTTTCACGGTCATGGTGGGGTGTCTCCTCAAGCGGCCGGGACGGCCGGCCGGCCCTTGGCGGTGTAGGAGCGACCGCGGAACATCGCGATGCGCTCGCCGCGCTGGTTGGTGATTTCGGTGTCGTACACGCCGGTGCGCCCGGCCTTGGAGACTTCGAAGCAGCGCGCGGTGAGCACGTCGCCTTCGCGCGCCGGCGCGAGGAAGTCGATGGCGAAGCCCGAGGCCACGGTCAGCTCGTTGTACGAGTTGCAGGCGAAGGCGAAGGTGGAGTCGGCCAGCGTGGCCATGAAGCCGCCGTGGCAGATGGCGTGGCCGTTGAGCATGTCGGGGCGCACGCGCATCTCGAGCGTGGCCTGGCCGGGGCCGACCTCCACGATGCGCATGCCCAGGCCCTTGCTGGCGTTGTCGTTCGCGAACATGCCGTCGCGCACGAACTCGGCGGTCTGTTGCGGGGTGCGGGAAGCGTCGGTCATCTCAGCGGTCCTTGAACACCGGGGCGCGCTTGGCGCGAAAAGCCTCGACACCTTCGCGGTAGTCGTCGGCATTGCCCATCTCGCGTTGGATGCGCGCTTCTTCGGCAAGTGCCGCGCCCAGGTCGAGGTTTTGCGCGGCGGCCATCGCTTCGCGGGTGGCCACGAGTGCGCGCGTGGGCATGCCGGCCAGGCGCGCCGCCAGCGCGGCGGCGGTGTCGGCCAGTGCCGCGTCGTCCACGCACTGCCAGATCAGGCCGATGCGCGCGGCTTCTTCGGCGGGGAGCTTGTCGCCCAGCATCGCGATGCCCAGCGCGCGCGCCGGGCCCACGAGGCGCGGCAGCAGCCAGGTGCCGCCGGTGTCGGGCACGAGGCCGATCTTGGTGAAGGCCTGGATGAAGCTGGCCGAGCGGCCGGCCACGACGAGGTCGCAGCACAGCGCGAGGTTGGCGCCCGCGCCGGCCGCCACGCCGTTGACGGCGGCAACCACCGGCACCGGCATCGAGCGCAGGCGTGCGACCAGCGGACCGTAATAAGTGGAGATGACGTGGCCCAGGTCCTTGGGCGCGGCGCCGGGCGTCGGGTCGGGCGCGACCGACGGGTCGGCCAGGTCCTGCCCCGCGCAGAAGGCACGGCCGGCACCGGTGAGCACCACGCAGCGCACGCTGCTGTCGGCGGCCGCGGCTTCGAGTGCGGCCAGCAACTCGGCGTGCAACCCGGTCGTGAAGCTGTTGAGCGCCGCAGGGCGGTTCAGGCTCAGCGTGCGGACGGCGCCGGCGTTGCTGATGAGTACCAAAGGCTCAGTCATGCGTGTCTCTTTCATCCTTTGTGGGGACGGCTCGGTGCGTAAACACTATTGACCGACCGTTCGGTTGATTTTAGGATCGACCTCGATTCCGGCACAAGCGGGGTGCATTCAGGGCAAACCCTAGGAAGGTGTGAATGAATCCGGCGTGGCCGAGCAGCCCGCGAAAAAACAAGGAGACCGAATGCCCAGCTATTCCATCGACGGCGTGATTCCTGTCGTCGACCCGAGCGCCTACGTGCATCCCACGGCCGTGCTGATCGGCGATGTGATCGTCGGCCCGAACTGCTACGTCGGCCCCTGCGCCAGCCTGCGCGGCGACTTCGGCCGCATCGTCTTGCAGGAGGGCTCGAACGTGCAGGACCACTGCTGCATCCACGGCTTTCCCGACAACGACACGGTGGTGGAGGTCAACGGCCACATCGGCCACGGCGCAATCCTGCACAGCTGCATCGTGCGGCGCGATGCGCTGGTGGGCATGAACGCGGTGGTGATGGACGAGGCCGAGGTGGGCGAGAAAGCTATCGTCGCGGCCTGCGCCTTCGTGCCCGCCGGCATGAAGGTGCCCGCGCGTTCGCTCGCGGCGGGCATCCCGGCCAAGGTGCGGCGCGAGCTCAGCGACGAAGAGATCGCCTGGAAGCTCGAAGGCACGCAGACCTACCAGGCGCTGACGGTGCGCAGCCTGGCCAGCCTGCACGAGGTGGCGCCGCTCGCCGAGGTGGAAAAAGACCGGCCGCGCCTGCCCGCCACCGACGTGAAATCCCTGATCGCCACCCGCCGCGGATAGCCCTGCGGCTTCATGCAAGATCGAGCCTGCTGCACGCCAGCAACCGACAGACAACCCAGGAAGAAGACCCGATGCCGCGTGGAAGATCCGCCACCTACGACGACCAGCGCGAACTGATCCTCGCGCAGGCCGCCCAGCTGTTCGCCCGCCGCGGCTACCCCGCGACCTCGATGAACCAGGTCGCCGAGGCCTGCAACCTGTCGAAGGCCACGCTGTACCACTACTACAAGGACAAGAGCAGCCTGCTCATCAGCATCGCCGAGACGCACGTCTCGAAGCTGGCGGCGCTGGTGGCCGAGGAAGAGGCCCAGCCCTCTACCGACGAGGAGCGCCTGCGCCGCTTCATCTACCGCATCGTCGAGGAGTACGCCGGCGCGCAGGACGCGCACCGCGTGCTGACCGACGACGTGCGCTTTCTCGAGGACGAGGACCGCGAGCGCGTGCTCGACCAGGAGCGCGCGGTGGTCGCCGGCTTTGCGCGCGCCGTGTCGGCGCTGCGCCCCGGCGCGCCGAGCGACGAGCTCGCCAAGCCGCTGACCATGCTGCTGTTCGGCATGATCAACTGGATGTTCACCTGGATGAAGCCCGGCGGCCGGCTCGACCACGCGGCCATCGCGCCGATCGTGGCCGACCTGTTCCTGGGCGGGGTGGGGGCGGTGAAGCTGCCGCCCGCCGTGGCAGAAAACGCCGCTAAAGAATCCGGTTGAACCAGAGCAGCGACAGCCCCGCCGACAGCAGCGTGAGCACCGCCGCGCCCAGCGCGAACAGCGCCGAGATCTCGGTTTCCTTCTTCTCGACGGTGAGCTTGGAGCTCAGCGTCTCGTAGACCTTCTTCAGATCGCTCGCGGTGCCGGCGTAGAAATATTCGGCGCTGGTCTTGTTGGCAATGGCCTTGAGGGTTTCTTCGTCCAGCCGCACGCGCATCGACCAGCCTTCGAAGCCGATGGTTTCGCCGTCGACCGTGCCCACGCCCACCGTGTAGATGCGCACGCCGCGGTCGGCCGCGGCCTTGGCGGCGTCCAGCGGGTCGACGCCGGTGGTGCGCTGGCCGTCGGTCAGCATGATGATCGCGGCCGAGGTGAACGAGCCGGGCGCCACGGGCGTGAATTCCTTGAGCTGCTTCTCGTTCTGGTCGATCGGGATGCCGCGCTGGCGGCTGGGGGCGCTGAACTGCGAGATGTCGATGCCCGCGTCGGGAAACAGCGTGGCCAGCGACACCACGATGGCGTTGCCCGTGGCCGTGGCGCGCTGCAGCTGGAAGCTGTCGATGGCCGTCACGAGGTCGTCGTGGTTGGTGGTGGGTAGCTGCGCCACCTGCGCGCTGCCCGCGAAGGCGACGATGCCCACCTTCACGTGGCGCGGCAGGTCCTTGATGAAGCTCTTGGCCGCCTCCTGCGCCGCCACCAGCCGGTTGGGCTGCACGTCGGCCGCGCGCATGCTTCCCGACACGTCCATCGCCAGGATGATGGTCTGCTGGTTCGACGGCAGCACCACCACCGCCATCGGCCGCGCCGCCGCCACGAGCATCGCGGTGATGGCCACCAGGAACAGCAGCGGCGGGATGTGGCGCCGCAGGCTCTGGCCCGGGCCCATGGCCTCGCGCACGATCGACAGGCTGGCGTAGCGCACCGCCATCTTCTTCTTGCGGCGGATCAGCCAGACATACAGGAGCACCAGCAGCGGCAAGGCCGCCAGCAGCCAGAGGAATTGAGGCCAGAGGAATGTCATGCCGCCACCACCGCCTTCCCGCCACCCGCCGCGACGCCGCGGACCCGGCGCTTGCGCAGGTCCGCGAATCGCACGATGGCTTCGACCAGATCGTCGTTGGTCGAGAGTTCGAGGGCGTCGACGCCGGCCCGGGCCAGCGACTCGCGCAGGGTGGTCTCGCGCTCGGCGGCCAGCCGCGCGAAGCGTTTGCGGAACCCCGCGTCATGGGTGTCGACCCACAGCTGCTCGCCGGTCTCGGCGTCGCGCAGCGGCACCAGGCCGAGGTCGGGCAGCTCGAGCTCGAGCGGATCGAACAGGCGCACAGCGATCACTTCGTGCCGCTGCACCAGCTGGCCCAGCGGGCGCTCCCAGCCGGGCTCGCTGAGAAAGTCGGACACCACGAACACGGTGGAGCGGCGCGGCATGAGCGCGGCGGCGGAGGTCAGCAGGTCGGCCAGGCGCGTCATGCCCTTCTGCGCGGGCGCGGCCTCGGCCTGGTTCGCGCGCTTTTCCATCGCGTGCAGCAGGTGCAGCACATGGCGGCGGCCGGTGCGCGGCGGGATCACGGCCTCGAGGTCGCGGCCGTAGACCAGCGCGCCGACCCGGTTGCCGTGCCGCGTGAGCAGCCGCGCGAGCACGCCGACGAAGCCGGCCGAGATCTCGCGCTTGGCCTTCAGGCCCGAGCCGAAATCGACCGAGCGGCTCAGGTCGAGCACGAACCACGCGGCCATCTCGCGGTCTTCGGTGAACACGCGCACGTGCGGCGTCTGCAGCCGCGCGGTGACGTTCCAGTCGATGTGGCGCACGTCGTCGTGGTGCTGGTACTCGCGCAGGTCGGCCAGGTCCAGGCCGGTGCCGCGCATGAGCGTGCGGTAGTCGCCCTGCAGCAGGCCGTCGAGGCGGCGGATCACGGTCCACTCGAGCCGGCGCAGCGCGCGTTCGGCCCCGCCGGCTTCGATCGCGAGCCGGTCGTCGTTCGCGGCCTCGGGGGCCTTACGCCACCAGCTTTTCATGTTCGAGGGGCTTGGGAGGGGCGGGGACGGCCTTCATGATCTTCTCGATCAGCCCGTCGGGCGTGAGCCCTTCGGACAGGCCTTCGTAGGACAGCGTCACGCGGTGGCGCAGCACGTCGGGCACCAGCGCGCTCATGTCTTCGGGCAGCGCGTAGCTGCGCCCGCGCAGCAGCGCCAGGGCGCGCGCGCCTTCGGTCAGGCTGATGCTGGCCCGCGGGCTGGCGCCGAAGGTGATGAAGCGGCGCAGGTCCTTCAGGCCGTGCTTCTCGGGCGTGCGCGTGGCCGACACGAGCTTCACGGCGTACTGGATCAGCGAAGGGTCGACGTACACGCGCCGCGCCTCGGCCTGCAGCTCGGCTAGCTGTTCGGTGGTGGCGACCGGCGTGGCCGAGACCACCGGGCCGATCACGCGCTGCACGATCACGAACTCTTCCTCGTCGCTCGGGTAGTCGACCATCACCTTCATCATGAAGCGGTCGACCTGCGCCTCGGGCAGCGGGTAGGTGCCCTCGGTCTCGATCGGGTTCTGCGTGGCCATCACGAGAAAGGGGCGTGGCACCTTGTGCGTTTCGCCGGCGATGGTGACTTGGCGCTCCTGCATCACTTCGAGCAGCGCGCTTTGCACCTTGGCCGGCGCGCGGTTGATTTCGTCGGCCAGGAGCAGGTTGGCGAACACCGGGCCCAGCGAGGTGCTGAACTCGCCCGTCTTCTGGTTGTAGATGCGCGTGCCCACCAGGTCGGCCGGCACCAGGTCGGGCGTGAACTGGATGCGCTTGAACTGGCCGCGCACGGTGTCGGCCAGCGTCTTGATGGTGAGCGTCTTGGCCAGCCCCGGCACGCCCTCGACCAGCAGGTGGCCGCCCGCGAGCATCGCGACCATCACGCGCTCGAGAAAGCGGTCCTGCCCCACGACCACGCGCTTGACCTCGTAGAGGATCTGCTCCATCAGCTCGGCGGTGGCGGGGGCGGTTGCAAAGGTCGACGAGGTCGGGTTTTCTGTGCTCATGCGAAGGGCTTTCGAAGAAATCAGAAAGGCGGCGAGCCGGCCGCCGAAGCGGCGTTCTCGATCGGCACCGCGAAGCCGATGCCGATGAAGGTGCGCTGCTGCGTCGGGTTGAGGATGGCGGTGACGATGCCCAGCACCTCGCCGTCCATGTTGATGAGCGGGCCGCCCGAATTGCCGGGGTTGGCGGCGGCGTCGAACTGGATCAGGTTACCCAGCTCCTGCTTGCCCTCGGGCGAACGGAAGGAGCGCTTCAGGCCCGACACCACGCCGGCCGACACCGACGGCCCGATGCCGAACGGAAAGCCAACGGCCGCCACCTGGTCGCCGGAGCGCAGGTCGGCGGTGGAGCGCATCACGGCGGGAATCAGGTCGTCGGGGATCTTCTGCGCCTGCAGCACGGCCAGGTCGTTCTCGGGCTGCACGCCGGTGATGACGGCGATGGCCTCCAGGCCGTCGGCGAAGGTGACCTTGATCTTCTCGGCGCCGGCGACCACGTGCAGGTTGGTGAGGATCACGCCCTTGTCGACGATCACCACGCCGGTACCGACGCCGCGCTCGACCTCGCCCGGCGTGCCGCCGTCGGCGGGCGCCTCGGGCGGCTTGCCCTTGGCCATGTTGCGGCCGCGCTTCTGGGTCTTGGCTTCGGGCGTGGCCTTCTCGGGGCCGTAGCCGACCACGCGCACGACCGAGGGCCGCACGATGTCGGCGGCCTTGGCCGCGGGCGAGGGCAGGGTGGCGGTCTGCAGCGTGCGCAGCACGGCGGCGTCGATGTCTTTCTGCGTGAGCGCCTTGGCGCCCGGGCGCGGTGCCCAGAAGGCGCCGCCGGCGGCGATGGCGATGCAGCTGACGGTGAGCAGGGCGAAGGCGCGGCGGCCCGGCTGCCAGCGTGCGCGAGGGGGTGGGGCTTGCACGGCGTCGGCCTCGGCCACAGCCGCGGCATCCGCCGGCGACCCGGCCGCCGGTGCTGCGGCCGGCGGCAGCGTGCGGGGCGAGCGGCTGTAGAAAGCGGGCCTGCGCATCGGAGCACCTCCGGCAAAAAAGGACGCGTGAAGGAGTTCACAGTAGCACGCTTTCCGCGCCTGTGCATCCCTTCGGGCATCATCGCGCGATGGCTGCGTTTGTCGATACCCACTGTCACCTTGATGCGCCCGAATTCGGTGCCGAGATGCCCGTCATCCGCGCCCGCGCGGCGGCGCAGGGCGTGGTGCTGTGCGTCATTCCGGCGGTGGCGGCCTTCAACTTCGCCACCGTGCGCGAGCTGGCCCACGCGCAGGGCGACGCCTACGCGCTGGGCATCCACCCGCTGTGCACGGGGCAGGCGAGCGACGCCGACCTGCAGACGCTCGACGACGAGCTGCACGCGCGGCGCGACGACCCGCGCCTGGTGGCGGTCGGCGAGATCGGGCTCGACTACTTCGTGGAAGGCCTGGACGCCGATAGACAGGAACGCTTCTTTCACACTCAGTTGCAACTGGCGCGCAAGCACGGGCTGCCCGTGCTCATCCATGTGCGGCGCTCGGTCGACAAGGTGCTCAAGCACCTGCGCCAGACCGCGGGTGGGCGGCCGTGGCAGGGCATCGCCCACGCGTTCAACGGCAGCGAGCAGCAGGCGCAGGCCTGCATCGAGATCGGCCTGAAGCTGGGCTTCGGCGGCGCCGTGACCTTCGAGCGCGCGCTGCAGCTGCGCCGCCTCGCGGCCACCTTGCCGATGGACGCGCTGGTGATGGAAACCGACGCGCCCGACATCCAGCCGCACTGGCTGTACCGCACGCAGGCGCAGCGCGACGCGGGCCAGGCGCAGGGCCGCAACGAGCCCGGCGAGCTGCCGCGCATCGCCGAAGTGGTCGCGCAGCTGCGGGGCATCGACATCGCGTCGCTGGCCGAAAACACCACGCGCAATGCGGTGGCAGCCCTGCCGAAGCTCCAAAGTCTGCTGAACGTGTCGGAGGGGCGTCCGCCCAGCGCGTAGGCCAAGTTCCCGAGTTGCGCCAGCGCAGGTCATCGGGCCCTTTTTGCTGTCATCCTTGAAGTTCGAAGTGACGTTGGTTGTCCAGTGGCACTGTCGTCACTCCGCACTTCACTCAAAAAAGGAGTCTTTCATGACCACATCTTTTGTTCGTACCCTGCCCGTCGCGCTCGCACTGGCGCTGGCCTCCATCGGTGTGTCGGCCATCGCGCAGACCACCGCGGCCGAGCCCACGACCACCGAGAAGGTGAAGGAAGCCGGCAAGGACGCCGTCGATGCGACCGCACGCGGCACCGAAAAGGCCTGGGACGCCACCAAGAGCACGACCAAGAAGGCCGTGAATGCGACCGAAAGCGGCGCCGAGAAGGCCTGGGATGCCACCAAGAGCGGCACCAAGAAGGCAGCCAACGCCACCGAGCGCGGCACCAAGAAGGCCTGGAACGCGACCAAGAACACCACCAAGAAGGCCACCACCGCCACCAAGAAGGCAGCCGTGAAGACCGGCGACGCGGTGGAAACGGCCGGCCACAAGACGGCCGACGGCATGCGCAGCGCCGGCAAGGCGATCGGCGAGAAGGTGCCGGGCACGGCCGAGAACGAAGCGGCCAAGAAGCCATAACTTCCATGCACCGGGCTTCGGCCCGTGCTTGACGAAAGAACCCGCTTCGGCGGGTTTTTTCATGGGCGTTCAGGCACGCCGCGTGGCAATGCCAAGATACCGCCCATGAAACCGACCGCCGTCCCGTCCCCGACCGTTGCCGATAGCGCCGGCATGGTGCTGACCGGCCTTGCGCCCATCGTCTCGCCCCACACACGTGTGCTCATCCTCGGCAGCTTCCCGGGCGTTAAGTCGCTCGAGCGGCAGCAGTACTATGCGCATCCCCAAAATCAGTTCTGGAAGATCTTGCAAGCCCTCTGGCCCGACCCCCCGCTTCCGACGGGCGCAGACAGCTACCGCGCGCGCTGCGACTGGCTGCTCGATCGCGGCCTCGGCGTGTGGGACGTGTACGGCGCCTGCGAGCGCGAGGGCAGCCTCGACACCGCGATCCGCTCGCCGGTCGTGAACGACATCGCCGGCCTGCAACTGCCGAAGCTCGCCGCCATCGCCCACAACGGCGGCGAGAGCTTCAAGCACGCACGCCACACGCGCACCCTCGGGGTGCCGGTGTATTCGCTGCCCTCCACCAGCCCCGCCAACGCGTCGTGGTCCTTCGAGCGCAAGCTCGCGGCCTGGCGCGAGGTCTTCGTTGCCCACCACCTTCTCTGATGGCTTCTTCCGCTTCTTCCAAGAAAACCCTCGTCCTGCCCGAAGTCAATTTTTCCGACTGGGGCGACATCCGCTACCTGCACCTGGGCACCGAATGGGTCCAGGGTTCGATGAAGCTCGACGCCCCCTTCGAGATCGAGCTCGAGTACGTGCAGCGCATGATGGCCTGGCTGCTGTTCGTCGACAGCAAGGGCGTGGGCAACCGCCACGCGATGCAGCTGGGCCTGGGCGCGGCCACACTCACCAAGTTCAGCCGCAAGACGCTGCGCATGCGCACCACCGCGGTCGAGCTGAACCCGCAGGTGGTGTCGGCCTGCCGCGGCTGGTTCAAGCTGCCGGCCGACGACCTGAAGCTGCGCGTGGTGATCGCCGATGCGGCCGAGGAAATCCGCAAGCCCGAATGGCAGGGCACGGTCGACGCGCTGCAGGTCGACCTGTACGACCACGAGGCCGCCGCGCCGGTGCTCGACAGCGAAGCCTTCTATGCCGACTGCCGCGCGCTGCTCACCGACGACGGCTGCATGACGGTCAACCTCTTCGGCCGCTCGTCGAGCTACGAGCGCAGCCTCGAGAAAATCGCCGCCGCTTTCGGCGCCGACGCGGTCTGGGCCTTCAAGCCGACGCGCGAAGGCAACACGGTGGTGCTGGCCCAGCGCACGGCGTCGCGCCCGAAGCGCGAGGTGCTTGCCGAGCGCGCCCAAACCATCCAGACTCGCTGGGGCCTGCCCGCGCCGAAATGGCTGCGGGTGTTCAAGCCGATGACGCTTTCCCTCACCACGTGATTCCCGGTTCATGAGCGCTGTACCCGCCGCCGCTTCCGCTGCTGTCCGCCACGAAGGTCCGCTCGACCTGCGTCGCCTGATCGAATGGCTCGCCACCGACGGCGTGATCTCGCCGATGGAGGCCAAGCGCACCATCGCGCGCTGCGCCCAGGCCGAGAGCCGGCAGGCGCCGCTGGTGCGCCTGGCCAACGTGGCCATGACGCGCGAGGCCGACGGCAAGCCGCTCGACCTCGAAGCCCTCACGCAGTGGCTCGCCGGCCGCGCCGGCCTGGCCTACCTGCGCATCGATCCGCTCAAGGTCGACGTGGGCAAGGTGGCCGACACCATGAGCGCCGGCTACGCCGAGCGCCACAAGGTGCTGCCCGTGCAGGTGCTGCCGAACGAGGTGGTGGTGGCCACGGCCGAACCGTTCCTCATCGACTGGATCGCCGAGGTCGAGCGCCAGTCCAAGCGCACCGTGCGCCGCGTGGTGGCCAACCCGTCGGATATCCAGCGCTACACGGCCGAGTTCTTCGCGCTCGCCAAGTCGGTGCGCGCCGCGCAGAAGGCCGGCGGCAACACCGGCGGTGCGAGCTTCGAGCAGCTGGTCGAGCTGGGCAAGAGCACGAAGCAGCTCGACGCCAACGACCAGAGTGTGGTGCAGGTGGTCGACTGGCTGTGGCAGTACGCCTTCGACCAGCGCGCCAGCGACATCCACCTGGAGCCGCGCCGCGAGCAGGGCGTGATCCGTTTTCGCATCGACGGCATCCTGCACCCGGCCTACCAGATGCCCATGGGCGTGATGAACGCGATGGTCGCGCGCATCAAGCTCCTGGGCCGCATGGACGTGGTCGAGAAGCGCCGCCCGCTCGACGGCCGCATCAAGACCCGCAACATGCGCGGCGACGAAGTCGAAATGCGTCTGTCCACCTTGCCGACCGCCTTCGGCGAGAAGATGGTGATGCGGATCTTCGACCCCGACACTGCGGTGAAGGACCTCGACGCGCTGGGCTTCGCGCAGCACGACGCGCAGCGCTGGGAACAGCTCGTCACGCGGCCCAACGGCATCATCCTGGTGACCGGGCCCACGGGCTCGGGCAAGACCACCACGCTGTACTCCACGCTCAAGCGCGTGGCGACCGAAGAGGTCAACGTGAGCACGGTCGAAGACCCGATCGAAATGATCGAGCCCTCGTTCAACCAGACACAGGTGCAGCCGCAGCTCGACTTCGGTTTCACCGAGGGCCTGCGCGCGCTGATGCGGCAGGACCCGGACATCATCATGGTCGGCGAAATCCGCGACCTCGCCACCGCCGAGATGGCGGTGCAGGCCGCGCTCACCGGCCACCTCGTGTTCAGCACGCTGCACACCAACGATGCGCCCAGCGCCATCACGCGGATGATGGAACTGGGCGTGCCCTCGTACCTCATCACCGCCGTGATGCTGGGCGTGCTCGCGCAGCGCCTCGTGCGCACGCTGTGCCCGCATTGCAAGCAGCCCGACGACGCGGTCACGCGCGAGAGCCTCGAGGCCATCGTCAAGCCGTGGCAGATCACCGGCCCCGTGCGCGCCTACAAGCCCGTGGGCTGCGTCGATTGCCGCATGACCGGCTACATGGGCCGCATGGGCCTGTACGAACTGCTGAGCGTGACCGAGCCGTTCAAGGACCAGGTCACCAAGGAACCCAACCTCACGGGCCTGCGGCGCCAGGCCGTGATCGACGGCATGCGGCCGCTGCGCCTGGCCGGTGCGCTGCGCGTGGCCGAGGGCGTGACGACCATCGAGGAAGTGCTCAGCGCCACGCCTCCTCTGGAATAGGTCCTCCCCCAGGCTTCGCGCACTTCGTGTCGCTACGCCAACCCCCTCGCGGGGCAACACCAGCGGCCCGGCAAAGCCGGTTCCGCGGTGTTTCTTGAAGGGATCCCATGAGTCATTTCGGGTTATCCCTAGTCCCTCGGTTAGTGGAATCCACATCGGCCTGACCGGAGGCTGACTCGACAATCCCGCATCGAAATTGTTCGAGGAGACTGTTCGTGAAAATCAAAAGTCAGAAAGACTTTTTCTCGGGACTGATGTTCACCGTCGTGGGCGTGGCGTTCGCATGGGGCGCCACCACCTACAGCGTGGGCAGCGGCGCCCGCATGGGTCCGGGTTACTTCCCGCTCATGCTGGGCATCCTGATGGCGCTGATCGGCCTGGGCATCATGTTCAGCGGGCTCACCGTTGAAACGACCGATGGCGAAAAAATCGGCAAGTGGGCCTGGAAGCAAGTGGTGTTCATCCTGGGCGCCAACCTCGCCTTCGGCGTGCTGCTCGGCGGCCTGCCGAGCATCGGCGTGCCGGCCATGGGCATGATCATCGCGATCTACGCGCTCGTGATCATCGCCAGCCTCGCGGGCCACGAGTTCAAGCTGCCCACCGTGCTGATCCTGGCCACCGTTCTGGCCATCGGCAGCTACGTTGCATTCATCTGGGCGCTGAAGCTGCAGATCCAGGTCTGGCCGACCTTCATCGGTTGAGAGAAGAAAGCTGCTCACATGGAACTGTTTGAACACCTCTCAATGGGTTTTGGCGTTGCCTTTACCTTCACCAACCTGCTGTACTGCCTGGTCGGCTGCATTCTGGGCACGCTGATCGGCGTGCTCCCGGGCATCGGCCCGGTCGCGACGATTGCGATGCTGCTGCCCGCCACGTATGCGCTGCCGCCTGTGTCGGCGCTGATCATGCTGGCCGGTATTTATTACGGCGCACAGTACGGTGGCTCGACCACCGCGATTCTGGTGAACCTGCCGGGCGAATCGTCGTCGGTGGTGACCGTGATCGACGGCTACCAGATGGCGCGCAAGGGCCGTGCAGGTCCGGCGCTCGCTGCGGCCGGTCTGGGCTCGTTCTTCGCGGGTTGCGTCGGCACGCTGATTCTTGCCGCCTTCGCACCGCCGCTGACCGAGCTGGCCTTCAAGTTCGGCCCGGCCGAATACTTCTCGCTGATGATCCTGGGCCTGATCGGCGCCGTGGTGCTGGCCTCGGGCTCGCTGCTCAAGGCGATCGCGATGATCGTGCTGGGCCTGCTGATGGGCCTGGTCGGTACCGACGTGAACTCGGGTGTCGCACGCTACAGCTTCGACATTCCTGAACTCACCGACGGCATCGGCTTCGTGGCCATCGCCATGGGCGTGTTCGGCTACGGCGAAATCATTGCCAACCTCTCGCGTCCGGACGACGAGCGCGAAGTGTTCACCGCCAAGGTCTCGGGCCTGTTCCCGACCAAGGAAGACTTCAAGCGCATGGTGCCTGCCGTGCTGCGCGGCACGGCGCTGGGTTCTGCCCTGGGCATCCTGCCCGGCGGCGGTGCACTGCTGGCGGCTTTCGCGGCCTACACGATCGAGAAGAAGACCAAGCTGAAGCCGGGCGAAGTGCCCTTCGGCAAGGGCAACATCCGCGGCGTGGCGGCTCCCGAGTCGGCCAACAACGCCGGCGCGCAGACCTCCTTCATTCCGCTCCTGACGCTGGGCATTCCGCCCAACGCCGTGATGGCGCTGATGGTGGGCGCGATGACCATCCACAACATCCAGCCGGGCCCGCAGGTGATGACCAGCAACCCCGAGCTGTTCTGGGGCCTGATCGCCTCGATGTGGCTGGGCAACGCGATGCTGATCGTGCTGAACCTGCCGCTGATCGGCATGTGGATCAAGCTGCTGTCGGTGCCCTACAAGTTCCTGTTCCCGGCGATCGTTCTGTTCTGCGCGATCGGCGTGTACTCGACCAACAACAACACCTTCGACATCTGGATGGTGGGCATCTTCGGTCTGGTGGGCTACACCTTCTTCAAGCTGGGTTGCGAGCCTGCGCCGCTGCTGCTGGGCTTCATCCTGGGCCCGATGATGGAAGAGAACCTGCGCCGTTCGCTGCTGCTGTCGCGTGGCGACTGGAGCGTGTTCGTCACGCGTCCGATCTCGGCCAGCCTGCTGGCGGCCGCGGCCTTGTTGCTCATCATCGTGCTGCTGCCGGCCGTGAAATCGAAGCGCGAAGAGGCCTTCGTCGAAGACTGATCGACGGGCTTTCTCTGAACGCACAAACGGCGCCCTCGGGCGCCGTTTTTCTTTTTGGGATGCCGTCGTCCCTACCTGCCCAGCGCGCTGAGCACCGCCACGGTCATCGCGTGCACGCCGGTCTTGATCGACGGCTCGGGCACCGGTGCGAAGAAGGGCGAATGGTTGCGGGCCAGCGGCTTGCCGCCGGGTTGGGCGGAGGCCGCGATGTCCCGCGCATCGAGCACGCCGATCGTGAAGTACATCGACGGCACGCCGGCGTTGATGAAGGCCGAGAAGTCTTCGCTGCCCGTCGAGGGCACTGTGGATTGAACGACCTGCGCCGCGCCCAGCGCCTGCTTGAGCGCGGCGGCCGCGCGGGTCACGACCGCTTCGTCGTTGACCAGCGCTTCTCCGCCCGGCACCAGCTTGACCACGGGGTCGGGCGCGCCGCTCGTCGCGGCGGCGGCCATGGCCATGCGGCGCACGCCGGCCAGCAGCTGCTCGCGCACCTGCGGCTTGTAGGAGCGGATGGTGCCGCGTAGCGTGACCGTGTCGGGAATGATGTTGCCGGCGGTGCCGCCCTGGATGGCGCCAATCGTCACGACACCGAATTCGGCCGGGTCTTTCTCGCGGCTCACCACGGCCTGAACGTCGGTCACGAAGCGCGCGGCGATCATGATCGGGTCGATGGTGGTGTGCGGCCGCGAGCCGTGGCCGCCGCGTCCCTTGAAGACGATTTCCAGCGCGTCGGAGTTGGAACTGCTGATGCCGACGCCATAGCCGATGGCGCCATGGGGCGTGGGCGCCGTGTGCAGCGCGAACGCGGCGTCGGGCTTGGGAAAGCGCGTGAACAGGCCGTCCGCGAGCATCGCCTTGGCGCCCGAGACGATTTCTTCGGCGGGCTGGCCGATGAACATCAGCGTGCCTTTCCATTGGTCCTTGAGCGCGACCAGCGCGCGCGCGGTGCCGAGCCAGCTGGCCATGTGGATGTCGTGGCCGCAGCTGTGGGCCACGAAGCTGTCGCGCCCGCCCCAGTCGGTGCGGGCCTGGCTGGCGTAGGGCAGGCCGGTCTTCTCTTCCATCGGCAGGCCGTCCATGTCAGTGCGCACCATCACGACCGGCCCGGGGCCGTTGCGGTACAGCGCCACGACACCGGTGCCGCCGACCTTCTCGGTCACCTCGAAGCCGATGGCGCGCATCTCGGCGGCGAGCAGGGCGGCGGTGCGCGTTTCCTTGAAAGCAAGCTCGGGGTGGGCGTGCAGGTCCTTGTAGAGGGCGTCGAGCCGGGGGTACATCGCATCGACGAGCGGCGGGATCGCCGACGCCTGTGGTGATGGGGCGGGCTGGGCCTGCGCGCCCGCGCCGAAGGCGAGGAGCGCGGCCATGGCCAGGGAACGAAGCGCAAAGGTGGAGGTGTGGGTCGACATGGAATGAATGCAGGGGCGCATGAAGATGAAGATCAGAAGATGTGGCGGATGCCGAAGTCGTAGCCCGTGGCGCTGCGCGGGCGCCAGCCGCTGGCGGCCAGGTAGCCCGGATAGGGCGCGTCGCTGGCGCTCGTCACGGCGCCGATCGCCTTGTCGTTCTGGCCGTCCCGGATGCGAACGCGCGCGAACGTGGCGTACAGCGCCGTGCGGCGGGACAGGTGGTGCACGTAGCCCAGCGCCCATTGGCTGGCGCTGGCGCCTTGCGCGGTGTCTCCCGGCAGGCCGGTGGCGCCGGGCTTGTAGCTGACGCGACCGAACGACGCGCGGACGAGTCCGGGGCCCACGGGCACCGTGGCGCCCACCAGGTAGCCGTTGTATGTGTCGGTGCGATCCTGCATCCAGGGCTGTGCCTGCGCGCGACGGTGCCGCAGCTGCGACAGTTCGCCCAGCAGCTTGACGGGGCCGAAGTCGTAGGTGGCGCTCAGGCTGAGGGTCTTCAGCCGGTCCTCGCCGCCGGCGTCGACGGGCGGCCGGGCCGCGGCGCCCGAGGGCAGGCGGTCCTTGTTGTCTTCACCGAACGCCAGCGCCACGTTGAGCGGCCCCTTGGCATAGCCGAAGCGCCCGCCCAGGTAGCGCCCGCGCGCGTTCGTCGGCGTCACGTCCGGGCTGTAGCGGACGTTCTCGGGCAAGGCGTACTGGAGTTGCCCGTGGAAGCCGCCGAGGTCCGGCGGCAGGAAGTAGCCGATGCTGTTGCTGGCGCGCGCGTAGTTGTCGCCGGCCGCCACGCCGGCCGGTGCGCCGCCCAGGAGCGTGGACGAGGCGCTGTTGACGCGCGCGATCACCGACAGGCCTGCGCCCTGCACGGCGAAGGGGTCGGCCAGCGAGTCGTTGCGGAAGATCGGCGTGTAGTCGCGGCCCAGCCGCAGCTCGCCGAAGCCGCCCGACAGGCTCAGCGTCGAACGCTTGGCGAACGAGGCCAGGCCCGTCTTGCCGTCGTCGTTGGCGATGTTCGACTCCAGCCAGAAGCTCGCCGCCAGGCCGCCGCCCAGGTCTTCCGTGCCCCGAAAACCCAGGCTGCTGCCGCGGTAGCCGCCGCGCGACAGCGTGGTCTGGCTTTGCGTCACCCGCGGCACGCCCGCCGCCAGCAGGGCCGCGGCAGGGCGCCTCGGATCGAACGCCGGGCGGTACTCGCTGACGGTCTCGAAATGGCTGACGCCCGCATCCATGACGCCGAACAGCGTCACCGAGGACTGCGCCGAGGCCGCGCCGGCCAGCGCCAGCAGGGCCAGGCCGAGCGGGTGCCGCTTCACGCGAAGAACGCGCGAGCTGAAGCAGAGGGCGCCGGCATCGGCGCCCTCGAAGGAAGGAAAGTTCAAGGGGAGGTCTCCTGTGCGCCACTTCTGTGTCGAGTGGACTGGCGCGACTATCGGACGGCAGGGCGCCCGGGAGGAAATACCGTTTGCTGATGCGACCCCATCGCTATTTCTGATGGTCGGGCGCAAGGCCGCGCGCCGCGTGATGGCCGAGGGAATGGTCGTGGCCACATTGATGCGCCAGATTCATATATCTATCCGATAAATCCATTTCCCTTTTCAATGCCCCGCGTGTCCAATCCTGCGGCCACGTCGGACAAGGCGCGCTCCCGACACACCACCTCGGACACAATGAATTCCATGAAACGAACCACCCGCGCCGCGCTTGCCGCGGCTGCGCTGGTGCTGGCCGCGGTGCCCGCACTGGCCCAGAACTACCCGAACCGGCCCATCCGTCTGATCGTGCCGTTCCCGGCGGCCGGCGCCACCGACCTCTTCGCCCGCACGCTGGGCCAGAAGATGGGCGAGAAGCTCGGCGCCACGCTGGTGGTCGACAACAAGCCTGGCGCCGGCGGTGCGATCGGTTCCGACCAGGCCGCCAAGGCGCCGCCCGACGGCTACACGCTGCTGCTCGCGACCACGAGCACGCACGCCATCGGCCCGGCCATCACGCCGAAGCTGCCCTACGACACGGTGCGCGACTTCACGCCCATCGCCCACGTGGGCGACGCGCCGAGCATCATGCTGGTGCCGGTCAACACGCCCGCCAAGACGGTGCGCGAATGGATCGACAACGCCAAGAAGAACCCCGGCAAGCTCAATTACGCATCGAGCGGCAACGGCACCATCGTGCAGCTCACGGCGGAGCTGTTCAAGGCGCAGGCCGGCGTGTTCGTCACGCACATCCCCTACCGCGGCACGGCGCTGGCGGTGCCCGACCTCATCAGCGGCAAGGTCGACGTGCTGTTCGACTCGCTGCCCACCGGCATGCCGCACGTGCGCGACGGCCGCCTGCGCGCACTGGGCGTGACCTCGCTCAAGCGCAGCCTGCTCGCCCCCGAGCTGCCGCCCATCGCCGACACGCTGCCCGGCTTCGAGTCGACCACCTGGTTCGGCTTCTACGGCCCGAAGGGGCTGCCGGCCGACATCGTGGCGCGCGTGAACAAGGCCGCCAACGAGGCGCTGGCCGATCCGGAGCTGAAGGACAAGCTCGCCCGCCTGGGCATCGAGCCGGCGAATGCGGGCACGCCCGAGCAGTTCGCAAAGATGGTGGCGGTTGATGCCGCCAAGTGGAAAAAGATCGTCGTCGATCGCAAGATCACGAATGACTAACGAGAGCACGCCGACATGAACTTCGACTTCAACAACCCCTACCTCTCGACCCGCCTGCCGGTCTTCGCGCGCAACGTGGTCGCGACCTCGCACCCGCTGGCCGCGCAGGCGGGCCTGCGCATCCTGCAGCAGGGCGGCAACGCGGTCGATGCGGCCATTGCCACGGCCGCCGTGATGACCCTGGTCGAGCCCGTGAGCAACGGCCTGGGCAGCGACGCCTTCTGCATCCTGTGGGACGGCAAGGAACTGCACGGCCTGAACGCCTCGGGCCCTGCGCCGAAGGCCTGGACGCCCGAGTACTTCAAGGCCAAGTACGGCGCCGACGCCGCCACGCCGCCGATGCGCGGCATCGACTCGGTCACGGTGCCGGGCGCGGTGCGCGGCTGGGTCGCGATGAGCGAGCGCTTCGGCAAGCTGCCGTTCGCCGACCTGATGGCGCCCGCCATCGACATCGCCGAGCGCGGCTACCTCGTGCCGCCGGTGGTGCAGGGCAAGTGGGCGGCGGCCACGCCGATCCTGCAGTCGCAGCCCGGCTTTGCGCAGGCCTTCCTGCCCTGGGGCCGCGCGCCCGAGGTCGGCGAGCTGTTCCGCTTCACCGCGGCGGCCCGCGCGCTCAAGGCCATCGCCCGCACCAAGGGCGAGGCCTACTACAACGGCGAGATCGCCGAGGCCATCGCCAAGTTCTCGCAAGAACAGGGCGGCGCGCTCACCGTGGCCGACATGGCGGCCTACCAGCCCGAGTGGGTCAAGCCCATCTCGCGCGACTACCGCGGCCACACGCTGCACGAGATTCCGCCGAACGGCCAGGGCATCGCGGCGCTGATCGCGCTGGGCATCCTCGAGAAGTTCGACATCGCCTCGCTGCCGGTCGACTCGGTGCAGTCGCAGCACCTGCAGATCGAAGCCATGAAGCTGGCCTTCGCCGACGTGTACCGCTACGTGTCGGAGCCATCGTCGATGACGGTGACCCCCGCGCAGATGCTCGATGACGCCTACCTGGCTTCGCGTGCGAGACTCATCGACGTGAACAAGGCGCAGGACTTCAAGGCCGGCAACCCCGTCAAGGGCGGCACCATCTACCTCACGGCCGCGGACGAGAGCGGCATGATGGTGAGCTTCATCCAGAGCAACTACATGGGCTTCGGCTCGGGCTGCGTGGAGCCCGAGTTCGGCATCAGCCTGCAGAACCGCGGCCACGGCTTCAGCCTCAAGGCCGAGAGCCCGAACGTGGTGGCACCGGGCAAGCGCCCGTTCCACACCATCATCCCGGCCTTCCTCACCAAGGACGGCCAGCCGGTGATGAGCTTCGGCGTGATGGGCGGCAACATGCAGCCGCAGGGCCACATGCAGACGCTGGTGCGCATGCTCGACTACGGCCAGAACCCGCAGGCCGCGTGCGATGCGCCGCGCTGGCGCTTCAACGCGGGGCTCGAGATCAACGTCGAGGCCGCGATGAATGCCAACACCTTGCAAGGGCTGCGCGACCTGGGCCACCACCTCGAGGTGATCAACGACTCCTACCAGGACTTCGGCGCCGGCCAGTTCATCTGGCGCGCAGGCGAGCCTTCGGTGGAAGGCTACGTGGCCGCGAGCGACCCGCGCCGCGACGGCCTCGCTGCAGGCTACTGAGGATCAAGGGATGATCGGGGGATGAACAAGACAGCCGCATCGGTCGGCATTCCCCCGCACGGACACGAGGCCGCCCGCAAGGGCTACGCCACCGGCCTCGTCCTTGCCACGCTGGGCGCCATCGCGTTCAGCGGCAAGGCCATCATCGTCAAGCTGGCGTACCGCTACGGCGTCGACGCCATCACGCTCATCATGCTGCGCATGCTCTTCGCGCTGCCGCTGTTCGCGCTGATGGCGTGGTGGGCCGGGCGCGGCAAGCCTGCGCTCACGACGCGCGACTGGCTCGGCATCCTCGGGCTCGGCTTCTCGGGCTACTACCTCGCGAGTTTTCTCGACTTTGCCGGGCTGGCCTACATCTCGGCCAGCTTCGAGCGGCTCATTCTTTACCTCAACCCCACGCTGGTGCTGTTCTTCGGCTGGCTGCTGTACCGGCGCCGCCCGACGCGCCCGCAGGTGTTCGGCATGGTCGTGAGCTACGCCGGCGTGCTGCTGGTGTTCGGCCACGAGCTGTGGACCGGGGGCGACGGCAAGGGCGGCGGCGCGGCCGCATGGGGCGCGTTCCTCGTGTTCCTGAGCGCGGTGAGCTATGCGGGCTACCTCGTGTACAGCGGCGAGTTCGTCAAGCGGCTCGGGTCGCTGCGGCTGGTGGGGCTGGCGACCACCGTGGCCTGCGTGCTGTGCATCCTGCAGTTCGTGCTGACGCGGCCGATGAGCGCGGCGATGGCGGTGGTGCCCGAGGTGATCTGGCTGTCGGTGCTCAACGCCACGCTCTGCACCGCTGTGCCTGTCCTCATGGTGATGATGGCCATCGAACGCATCGGCCCCGCCATTGCGGCACAAACCGGCATGATCGGGCCCCTGTCGACCATCCTCATGGGGGTGGTCATACTGGGTGAGCCGTTCACCGCGTGGATCGCGGCCGGCACGGTGCTCGTGATCGCGGGCATCTTCGTTTTCACACGCAAGGGGCGTTAGCCCCTGCAGCATCGATCAATCGATCGACGGGAGCAAACACATGGATCTGGGCATTGCAGGCAGGACCGCACTGGTGTGCGGCGCGAGCAAGGGGTTGGGCTACGGCTGCGCCGAGGCGCTGGTGCGCGAAGGCGTCAACGTGGTGATCGTGGCGCGTGGCGCCGAGGCGCTCGATGCTGCGGCCAAGCAGCTGGTGGCTGCGGCCGGGCCGTCGGGTCCGTTCGTCAAGCACGTGGCGGCCGACATCACGACCGAAGCCGGCCGCGCGGCCGTGTTCGCGCTGGGCCACGACTTCGACATCGTCGTCACCAACGCCGGCGGTCCGCCGCCCGGCGACTTCCGCAACTGGGACCGCGAGGCGTGGATCAAGGCGGTGGACGCCAACATGCTCACGCCCATCGAGCTCATCAAGGCCACGGTGGACGGCATGGCCAAGCGCGGCTTCGGTCGCATCGTCAACATCACGTCGAGCTCAGTGAAGTCGCCGATCGACATCCTGGGCCTGTCGAACGGCGCGCGCAGCGGCCTCACGGGCTTCGTGGCCGGCGTGGCGCGCACGTCGGTGGCGGCGCAGGGCGTGACCATCAACAACCTGCTGCCGGGCTCCTTCGAGACCGACCGTCTCAAGGGCACGATGGCCGGCGCGGCGCAGAAGTCGGGCCAGGACTTCGACACCGTGTGGGAAGCACGCAAGAAGAACATTCCGGCCAAGCGCTTCGGCAACCCGGCGGAGTTCGGCGCGATCTGCGCGTTCCTGTGCAGCATGCAAGCTGGCTACATGACCGGCCAGAACGTGCTGGCGGACGGCGGCGCTTACCCGGGCACTTACTGACCGACGCCGCGGCGCGCGTTCAGCGCCGCGACGACACCACGATCCCGCCCACGATCAGCACGAAGGCGGCGCCGTGGTACCAGTACGGCGCCTCGCCGAGGAAGGCCGCCGACAGCACGGCCGCGAACAGCGGCGTGAGGTTCATGAAGATGCTCGCCGCCTGCGGGCCCGCGCGCTGCACGCCGGTGCCCCAGCAGCGGTAGGCCAGCACGGCGGGGCCGATGCCGATGAACAGCATCGCCGCAATGAGCGGCCAGCCCAGGTCGAGGTGGGCGTCGGTCAGCGTCCATTCGCCGGCGGCCAGCGCGCCCGACCACGCGACGCCGAACACCAGCTGCGCCATGAGGAAGGCGGCCCAGTCGCTGCGCACGTTGGCAGGCTCGTGCGTGCGCGCCAGCAGCCAGCTGTAGAAAGCCCAGGCGATGGTGCCCGCGATCATGTACAGGTCGCCCGGCACCAGCCGCAGCGCCAGCAGCTGCTGCCATTCGCCGCGGCTCAGCACCAGCAGCACGCCGAGCATCGACAGCAGCGCGCCGCCCAGCGCGCGCCGGCTGACGCGCGCGCCGAAGCACAGCGTGCCCACGGCCAGCATCCACAGCGGCAGGCTGGAGCCCACCAGCGTGACGTTGATCGGCGTGGAGGTCTGCAGCGCCAGGTATTGAAAAGCGTTGTACAGGCCGATGCCCAGCAGGCCCAGCAGCGCATAACGCTGCCAGTGCGCCCACAGCGGGCTGTCGCGGCGCAGCACCCAGGCCGCCAGCGGCAGCAGCAGCACGAACGCGATCACCCAGCGCACGAAGTTCAGCGTCAGCGGCGACACCAGCGCACGCACCAGCCGGCCGACCACCGCATTGCCGGCCCACAGCAGCGGCGGCACGGTGAGGAGCAGGGCGGTGAGGGGCGTGAGGCGGTGGTGCGATGCGGAAGACATGGCCGCCGACTCTACCGGGCCCGCGCAGTGTCCGTGGCCCGTCGAGAAATGGTCAAACGTGGCACGATGCCCGTCCCATTCTTTTTTCCCCTGCGTGGAGACAGCAACGATGTTGAGCAAAGCCGTCCGTATCGACCGCCACGGCGGTCCCGAGGAATTGAAGGTCGTCGAGGTCGAGGTGGGCGAGCCCGGCCCCGGCGAGATCCGCATCCGCCACAAGGCCGTGGGCCTGAACTTCATCGATACCTACCAGCGCACCGGCCTGTACCCGTTCCAGATGCCGCTGCAGCTGGGCATGGAAGCCTCGGGCATCGTCGAGGCGGTGGGCGAGGGCGTGACGCACCTGAAGGCGGGCGACCGCGCCGCCTACGCGAGCCAGCCGCCCGGCGCCTACTGCGAGCTGCGCGTGATGCCCGCCAAATGCGTGTGCAAACTGCCCGACGACATCTCCTTCGAGACCGGCGCGGCCATGATGCTCAAGGGCCTCACGGCCCAGTACCTGCTGAAGAAGACGCTGCCCGCTGAAGGCCTGCAGCCCGGCGACTTCGTGCTGTTCCATGCCGCGGCCGGCGGTGTCGGCCTCATCGCCTGCCAGTGGGCCAAGGCGCTCGGCCTGCAGCTCATCGGCACGGCCGGCAGCGACGCCAAGTGCCAGCTCGCGCTGGCGCACGGCGCGGCGCACGCCATCAACTACAGCACCGAGAACTTCGCGGCACGCGTGAAGGAGATCACCGGTGGCCAGGGCGTGAAGGTGGTGTACGACTCGGTGGGCAAGGACACCTTCGAAGGCTCCGTCGACAGCCTGCGCCCCTTCGGCCTGCTGGCGATCTTCGGCAACGGCTCGGGCCCGGTGCCGCCGGTCAACCTCGGCCTGCTGGCCTCGAAGGGCTCGCTCTACGTGACGCGCCCGACGCTGTTCACGCACATCGCCACGCGCGAGCGCACGCAGGCCATGGCCGACGACCTGTTCGCCGTGGTGCAAAGCGGCGCGGTGAAGATCCCGATCGACCAGCGCTACGCCCTGGCCGACGTGCAGCAGGCGCACCGCGACCTCGAGGCGCGCAAGACCACGGGCTGCACGATCCTCACGCTCTGAGTCCGGGCGGGTGGCCGGCGGGTGATGTCCTACGCGCGGTGGGGTGTCACACCTTCGACTTGTGGCGGGCGCAATTTGTAGCCTGCACTTGTCCCTTTGCAGAGTCCGCCATGACCACCGTCCGCGCCTTCATCGTCGAAGACAACCCCGCCCAGCGTGCCAGCCTGGCGGGCACGTTGCGCGAGATGGCGCGCATCGATCCGGTCGGCCAGGCCGAGTCGGAGGCGGAGGGCACGCGTTGGCTCACGCGCAACCCGGCGCTGTGGGACCTGGCCATCGTCGACCTGTTTCTGGGCGACGGCACCGGCTTCAGCGTGCTCGAGGCCTGCCGCAACCGCGACCCGAGGCAGAAGATGGTGGTGCTCAGCAACCACGCCACGCCCGAGACGCGCCGCAAGTGCGCGCAGCTCGGCGCCGACGCGGTGTTCGACAAGGCCACCGAGGTCGAGGAGCTGATCGACTTCTGTGTGCGCCAGCGACAGGAGCGCTTCTTCAGCGCGCCTTCGTCTGCGGGGCCGCGGGCGCCTCACTGAGCGCCGCCGTCTCGCGCACCATGCGCCAGACCCGCTGCGCCAGCGGCGACAGCTCGCGGTTGCGGCGCCGGATCAGCATGATCGCGCGCTGCACGTTCGGCACCAGCGGGCGCACCACCAGCCGCGCCAGCCCTTCGGGCGGCAACGACAGGCCCGGCATCACGCTGATGCCGATGCCCGCCTCGACCATGCGGAACACGGTGGTCGCATGGCCCAGCTGCTGCTTCACGTCGCAGCGCGCGCCGTGCCGCTCCAGCGCCTGGTCGATGAGGCGCCGGCTGCCCGAGGCGTGGTCGAGCAGTACCAGCGGCTGGCCGTCGAGCGCCGACCAGTTCACCGAGGCCTTCTTTTCCGTCAGCCGGTGGCCGGGCAGCGTGACCACCATGAAGGGGTCGTTGAGGATCGACTCGCAGTGCAGGTCGTCGGCCTCGGAAGGCTCGATCACCACGCCGAAGTCGACCTCGCCGCTGCGCACGCTGTCCAGCACGTCCTGCTGGATGCGGTCGAGCAGCAAAAACTGGATGCCCGGCGCCTGCACCGCGCAGGCCGCGATGCAGTCGGGCATGAGGTTGGCCGAGAGCGTGGGGCTGCTGGCCACGCGCACCTTGCCGCCGCGCGCGCTGGCCAGGCCGGCCACGTCCTGCAGGGTCTGGTCGAGTTCGTCGAGCACGCGGTCGAGCCGGGCCGCGAACGAGTGGCCGGCTTCGGTCAGCACCACCTCGCGCGTGGTGCGGTCCAGCAGCTTGAGGCCGAGCTGGGCCTCGAGTTCCGAGATCGACCGGCTCACTGCCGGCTGGCTCAGGCCGACCTGGTCGCCGGCGCGGCTGAAGTTGCGGCCCTCGGCCACCGAGCGAAAGACGCGGAGTTGGCGCAGCGTGACGTTCATGCGCTCAAATCATATATCCATCCGATAAATCCATTTCTCTTTTGAATGGGCGAAAGGTCCAATGCAGGCCATGGCACGTTCACGCTTTCTTCCTGACAACTTCACGCTCACGCTCGTCGCGGTCGTCACCCTGGCCAGCCTGCTGCCCGCCAGCGGCCGCGTGGCGCATTTCTTCGAGGGCCTGACCACGGTCGCGATCGGGCTGCTGTTCTTCCTGCACGGCGCCAAGCTGTCGCGCGAGGCGATCCTTGCGGGCATCACGCATTGGCGGCTGCACCTGCTGGTGTTCGCCTGCACCTTCATCCTGTTCCCGGTGCTGGGGCTCGCGCTGCGGCCTGTGCTGGGGCCGCTGGTGACGCCGCAGCTGTACACGGGCGTGCTGTTCCTGTGCGTGCTGCCGGCCACGGTGCAGTCGGCCATCGCCTTCACGGCCATGGCGCGCGGCAACATGCCGGCCGCCATCTGCAGCGCCTCGGCCTCGACCCTGTTGGGCGTGTTCATCACGCCGGTGCTGGTGAGCCTGGTGGTGCTGCCTGAAGGCGGCGCGGTGGCGTCGTCGTCGTCGCTCGACGCGATCGGGCGCATCCTGCTGCAGCTGCTGGTGCCGTTCGTCATCGGTCACCTGTCGCGTCCGTTGATCGGCAAGTGGATCCAGAAGCGCGCCGCGGTGCTGAAGTTCGTGGACCAGGGCTCGATCCTGCTGGTGGTCTACACGGCCTTCAGCGCGGCGGTGATCGAAGGGCTCTGGAAGCAGATTCCCGTGAGCGCGCTGCTGGGGCTGCTGCTGGTGTGCGGCGTGCTGCTGGCGCTGGCGCTGGGTCTCACGACGTTCATGGCGCGGCGCTTCGGCTTCAGCGTCGAGGACGAGATCACCATCGTCTTCTGCGGCTCGAAGAAGAGCCTGGCGAGCGGGATTCCGATGGCGAAGGTGCTGTTCGCCTCGCACGCCGTCGGCGCGATCGTGCTGCCGCTGATGCTGTTCCACCAGATGCAGCTGATGGTGTGTGCGGTGCTGGCGCAGCGCTATGCGCGGCGCGCGGCGCCAGCCCCGGCGCCTGCGCTTCGCACGGCCGAGTAGCCTGCCCGGCGCAGGGCGTTCACGCACCGGCCGGCGCGTGAACGCAAAACAACACCCGCGAGGGGAGGGCTGGCGTCCACCAGATTCCTCCAATTTTGAACAGGACCATCCGGTCAGCGGCTCGATGAAGAGCAGCTGAAAACCCCGGAGAAACCTGAATGAAGAAATCCCTCACGGCACTCGCCGCGCTGGCCGTCACCGGCCTGGCCTCTGCCCAATCGTCGGTCACCCTGTTCGGCGTCGTCGATGCCGGCGTGAGCTACCAGAGCGCCACCTCGCGCAACCCCGTCACGGGCACCACCAGCAAGCAGAGCCAATGGAGCCTGGCCAACTCGGGCTACAACTCCAGCCGCATCGGCTTTCGCGGCACGGAAGACCTGGGTGGCGGGCTCGCGGCCAGCTTCTGGCTCGAGGCGCCGATCAGCAACGACGACGGCGCCACCGGCATCGCCAATTTCAACCGCCGTTCCACCGTCAGCCTGTCGGGCGGCTTCGGCGAAGTGCGGCTGGGCCGCGACTACACGGCCACGTTCTGGAACGACACGGTGTTCGACCCGTTCGGCACCAACGGCTCGGGCTCGAGCGTGATTAACACGGTGAGCGGCAGCACCGCGCTGGGCAACACGAACTACGTGCGCGCCAGCAACATGGTCGGCTACTTCCTGCCGCCCAACCTCGGCGGCTTCTACGGCCAGCTGCAGTACAGCCTGAACGAGAACACGAAGACCAGTGCGACCGACACCACGGCCGCCACCAGCAGCAGTGCCGGGCGTTATGTCGGCGGGCGTTTCGGCTATGCGAACGGGCCGCTGGACATCGCGCTGGCGGTGGGCCAGAACGTGGCGGTCGACACCACCACGCTCACGCGCAAGGTGCAGACCATCAACCTCGGCGCGTCGTACGACTTCGGACCGGTCAAGCTGTTCGGCGAGCTGTCGAACGTGAAGAACAAGTTCGACCTCGCGGCGCTGGGCAACAGCCATGACAGTTACAACGGCTACCTGATCGGCGCGAGCATGCCGGTGGGCGCGGGCCTGATCCGCGCGTCGTACTCGACGGTGCGCTACAACGAAGGCGCGGTCGGCGTCACGGGCGACGACCCGCGCGCGAACAAGCTCGCGATCGGCTATGTGCACAACCTGTCCAAGCGCACCGCGCTGTACGCCACCGTGGCGCGCGTGAGCAACCGCAACGACGCGAACTACACGGGCAGCCTCACGGCCGCCAGCACCACGGGCTACGGCAGCACGGGCGTGGGCTACACGGGCCTGCCGCGTTCGTCGACGGGCTACGACTTCGGCATCCGCCACGCGTTCTGATCGGCTTCCGTTCGCGTG